>NZ_JBNNHG010000031.1:0-16578 GCF_050268705.1 Stenotrophomonas sp. NPDC077659
GATGAACACGTCGCTGTCGCGGGTCAGATAGGCCTTCAGGCCCGGCGTGGCGTTGACCTGGCGGGCCAGCTCGCGTGCTACCGCCAGAGTAACGTCCTTCTCGCGCTTGCCGGTCGGGCCGATCGCGCCCGGATCCTGGCCGCCGTGGCCGGGATCGATCGCCACCACCAGGTGGCGCATGCCCGGCTGCATGCGGATGCGCGAGGCATCACTGGGCATGGCCGGTCGCGGCGCTTCGCTGGGTGCGGCAGGCGTGGGCGCCGGGGCCGGGGCGGCCACCACGGCACGGGTCGGCTGGCCGGCGAGGATCGACGCCGGTGAGGACGGGGGCGGCGTGCTGCCGGCACTGATGCCGGCGGCGGCCACCTGGGCCGGGGTGGTGGTCGGGGCAGGCGCAGGCGCCACAGGTGCGGCCGCACTGGCACTGGCCTGCTGCTGCACCTGGGCGGTCAGCAGCGCGGTGGCGCGTGCAGCATCCCCGCGCGACTGCGCGCTCTGGGCGGCGGAAGTAGTGCTGGGCGCTGGCGCGGCAGTGGGCTGGGCAGTGGGCGCAGCATGGCTGGCGGTGGTCGCCGGGCCATCGCCCGGCCACTCGATCACCAGCGTGGATGCATTGCCTTCGCGCTGCATCTGCGGGCGGAAGGGCGCAACCGATTCGGACAAGTCAAAAACGACACGGAAGGTGCCCGGCACCGGCTGACCGGTACGTACCGCAGTCACCACGCCCTGCGCGGCAGGCATCTTCAGATTGTGCACGGCGCTGGAGTCAGGGAAATCGATCACCAGACGGTTCGGCGAGGACAGCGACAGGGTCTTGTAGCCGCCGCTGCCGACCAGTGAGATCTCGGCGCGGGTGCCGGTCGCACCGGTGTTCAGCTGGACCTGGCGGATCTCACCAGCCCACGCACAGACGCTCGCCAGACCCAGTCCGACGGCGGCACAGATGGCGATGAGACGGTTCCCCAGGCGCATGGCTCAGGATTCAATCACCGCGCTGAACGGAATGCAACACCTTTTTCCTTAATAATCCGTAACCTGCCGGTGTTTGTTCTCGTCAGCCGACAGAAATGGCCTGCAAGTCGCCCCCTTGAGGGAGCCGATCCAGCCATTCCCGGCCTACGTCGCTGAGGCCAGTTAGACGGACCCGCCGCCCCTGACCTTCGATCTCAAGGGCCACCACCAGATCGGTGGGGGGCAGCGCACCGGCGCCGCGCTCGGGCCATTCCACCAGCCACAGCGCCGCACTCCCCTCGTCCAGGCCCAGGAAGTCCAGCTCGCCGGCCTGGCCGATGCGGTACAGATCCAGGTGCCACGCTTCGCCGCCACTGGACAGCGGATAGCGCTCGACCAGGGTGTAGGTGGGGCTGCGGATAGCCCCCTGCACGCCCAGCGCGCGCAGCAGCGCACGCGCCGTGGTGGACTTGCCGGCGCCAAGATCACCGCGCAGCTCGACCAGCGCCTGCGGCGGGCGGGTGGCCGCCAGCCACTGCCCCAGCAGCTCGGTGGCGTCGCTGTCGGCCAGGAAGAATTCAGTCATTGCGGCAGTTCCGGGCAGGAAGAATTCAGTCATTGCGGCAGTTCCGGGTTGGCCAGCCGCCGCAGGGGCGCCAGCAGATCAGTAGGAAGCAGGCCACGCGCGCCATCGAGGGCTGCGGCATCGCCCGCCAGCGCGTGCAGCAGGGCGCCGCCCGCAGCAGCGTCGAAGGCATCCAGCCCCTGCGCGCGCAGGCTGGCAATGATGCCGGTCAGCAGATCCCCCATGCCGCCCACGGCCATGCCGGGATTGCCAGCGGCAATCAGGCGCGGCATGCGACCGGGGGCGGCCACGATGCTGCCTGCGCCCTTCAGCACCACCACCGCGTGGTAGCGCTCGGCAAGAGCCTGGGCACGGCGGTAGCGATCGGCCTGGATCTCGGCCGTGCTGCATTCGAGCAGGCGCGCGGCCTCGCCCGGGTGCGGGGTGAGGATGGCACCGGGCAGCGCGCGCGGGTCACGGGCCAGCAGGTTCAGCGCATCGGCATCGACCACCAGCGGCTTGCCACAGGCCAGCACGCGGCCGAACAGAGCGCGGGCCCAGTCGTCCTGGCCCAAGCCGGGGCCGATTGCCACCACCTTGGCCTTTTCAAGCAGGTTCTGCAGCGCATCGCCATCTTCCAGTGCATGCACCATGGCTTCGGGCAGCCGCGACAGCAGGGGCCCGACATGGTCCGCACGGGTGCCGATGCTGACCAGGCCAGCCCCTGCGCGCAGGCCGGCTTCAGCGGCCAGAGCGATGGCGCCGCCGCTGCCGTGGTTGCCGCCCACGCACAGCACATGGCCTGACTCGCCCTTGTGGGTGTTGGCACGGCGCGGCGGCAGAAGGGCCGGCAGCCGCGAACGGGTCCAGTGCTCGGCCGCCGCTGAAACGCCCTGCCATGCCGCCTTCGGCAGCTGCAGCGGGGCCAGCGCGGGTTCGCCCACGTGCTCCAGCGCGTTGCCGGTATACAGGCCACGGTGCGGCACGATGAACTGCAGGGTGAGCGTGGCACGCACCGCCGCGCCGGGGACGCTGCCGCGGTCGGCGTCGACGCCGCTGGGCACATCCAGTGCAAATACCGGTGCGTCCTGTGCGTTCAACGCTTCGATCACGGCCCGTGCTGCGCCCTCGGGAGCGCGAGCAAAACCCAGCCCGAACAGACCATCCACCCAGATATCGGCGTCGGGCAGCGTTCCGTCAAATTCCGCCAGGGTTCCCCCGACGGACCTGAAATCCGATGTTGCCCGCTGGGCCAGCGGCGTGGACGGCGGCTTGCCCGGCAGGGTCAGCACCGTCACCCGACGCCCAGCCAGCAGCGCATGCCGCGCCAGCACCAGGCCGTCGCCGCCGTTGTTGCCGCTGCCCACCACCACGCCTACGTTCAGGGCCTGCGGCCAGTGCCGCAGCAGGCGCTGCCAGGCGGCCAGCCCGGCCTGGGCCATCAGCTCCCAGCCGCCATCACCAGCCAGCGCCGAGGCCTGCGCATCAAGCGCACGTGCGGCAGCGGAATCGAACAGATCGGCAAGGTTGGCCATGCGGAGATTTTATACTGGTGCGCATGTTCCCCGCCCCTGCCCCTCTCGATCCGGCCCTGGCCGTGCAGCGCATCCGCGACCTCGCCCGCGCGCACGGCTTCCAGCGCTGTGGCATCGCCGGCATCGAGCTGGGCGAGGATGAGGCGCACCTGGCCGATTGGCTGGGCAAGGGCCTGTACGGCACGATGGACTGGATGGCCCGCCATGGCACGCTGCGCGCGCGTCCTGCAGAACTGCTGCCGGGCACGGTGCGGGTGATTTCGGTGGGCATGGATTACAGCCACAAGGACGACACTGAAGCCTGGGCGACCCTGGCCGACCCCGGCCGCGCCTACGTGGCGCGCTATGCGCTGGGCCGCGATTACCACAAGCTGATGCGCAACCGCCTGCAGAAGCTGGCCACCCGGATCAACGACGACGTGGCGCCGCTGGGCTACCGCGTGTTCGTCGATTCGGCACCGGTGCTCGAACGCGCGCTGGCGCGCAATGCCGGCCTGGGCTGGATCGGCAAGCACACCTGCCTGATCGACCGCCATGGTGGCTCGTGGTTCTTCATCGGCGAGATCTACATCGATATCCCGCTGCCGATCGACGCACCGGCCACCGCGCACTGCGGCACCTGCACGCGCTGCATCGACGTCTGCCCCACCCAGGCCATCATCGGCCCGCAGCGGCTGGATGCCCGGCGCTGCATTTCCTACCTGACCATCGAGCACGACGGCGCCATCCCCGAAGACATGCGGCCGCTGATCGGCAACCGCATCTACGGCTGCGACGACTGCCAGCTGGTGTGCCCCTGGAACAAGTTCGCCAAGCGCACCGACGAAGCCGATTTCCGTGCGCGCAACAACCTCGATACCGCGCGCCTGGACCAGCTGTTCGCCTGGGACGAAGCCGAATTCCTGAGCCGCACCGAGGGCAGCCCGATCCGTCGCAGCGGCCACGAGCGCTGGCTGCGCAACATCGCCGTGGCACTGGGCAACGCCCCGGCCGCCAGCGATGCACTGGCCGCCCTGCACACCCGCGTCGACGACCCCTCGCCCGTGGTGCGCGAACACGTGCAGTGGGCGCTGGCCCAGCACGGCGCGCGCTGACGTGCGATCCTGAGCGCCCTGTTCCGCCCGTCATCCGCCGTACCCATGCAGCCACGCAATAACGACGTCCTTACTCCCAGCCAGCTCAACACCCTGGCCCGCGACCTGCTGGAAGGCAGTTTCCCGGCGGTCTGGGTCGAAGCCGAACTGGGCAGCGTGGCACGCCCGGCATCCGGGCACCTGTACTTCACCCTGAAGGACGCGCGCGCACAGCTGCGTGCGGCGATGTTCCGGATGAAGGCGCAGTACCTGAAGTTCGTGCCGCGCGAGGGCATGCGCGTGCTGGCGCGTGGCAAGGTGACGCTGTACGACGCACGTGGCGAGTACCAGATGGTGCTGGACCACATGGAAGAGGCCGGTGAAGGTGCACTGCGCCGCGCCTTCGAGGAACTGAAGGCACGGCTGGAGGCCGAGGGTCTGTTCGACCCGGCGCGCAAGCGACCGATGCCCGCACACGTGCAGCGCCTGGCGATCATCACCTCACCGACCGGCGCCGCCGTGCGCGACGTACTGAGCGTGCTGGGCCGCCGTTTCCCGCTGCTGGAAGTGGACCTGCTACCAACCCTGGTCCAGGGCAGCACCGCCGCTGTGCAGATCACCCGCCTGCTGCAGGCGGCCGATGCCAGTGGCCGCTACGACGTCATCCTGCTGACCCGGGGTGGCGGTTCGCTGGAAGATCTGTGGGCATTCAATGACGAAGCACTGGCGCGCGCCATCGCTGCCAGCGGCACGCCGGTGGTCTCGGCGGTGGGCCACGAAACCGACTTCAGCCTGAGCGACTTCGCTGCCGACCTGCGCGCGCCGACGCCGTCGGTGGCGGCCGAACTGCTGGTGCCCGACCAGCGCGAACTGGCCCTGCGCCTGCGCCGTACGGCCGCGCGCATGGTACAGCTGCAGCGGCACACGATGCAGCAGGCGATGCAGCGTGCCGACCGTGCACTGCTGCGCCTGAACGCACAGAGCCCGCAGGCACGACTGGACCTGTTGCGCCGCCGCCAGCTGGACCTGGGCCGGCGTCTGCATGCGGCCTTCAACCAGCAGCAGGAGCGCCGTGCTGCGCGCCTGCGCCATGCGGCGGCAGTGCTGCGCGGCCACCATCCGCAGCGCCAGCTGGACGAGATGCAGCGGCGCCTGGCCGCGCTGAGTGGCCGCCCGCAGGCGGCGATGCAGCGCTTGCTGCAGCGTGATGCCCTGCGTCTGCGTGGGCTGGCGCGTTCGCTGGAAGCGGTAAGTCCGCTGGCGACGGTTGCGCGTGGCTACAGCATCCTGACCCGCAGTGATGACGGCACGCTGGTACGCGGGGTCGGGCAGGTGCAGGCCGGCGATGCGCTGCAGGCACGTGTCGGTGACGGCGTGATCGACGTGCTGGTCAAGTAAAGGGTTGTTCTGCAGGGCTTGCAGCCCTGCACCTGCTCAAGGCAACGGCCAAAGCCAAAGCAAAAGCGACTCTGGTTTTCTGCTGGTTGGGCGGGGCGGTGTGGGTGGTCAGGACACGCCGTAAACCCGTCCATGGGGGGCTCGATGGCGCCATCCATGGCGCCAACGGTCCTGCCCACCCACACCGCCCCACCTCTGACAGTTTCCCGCGACTGTTGGTGGGTGCCGACCGTTGGTCGGCACATCTGTCAGATATCGAATGAATTCATCCGTGCCGACCCCGTGCCGACCAACGGTCGGCACCCACCAGAGCAGAACCCCGTTCCGACAGATCGCGGAGAACTGTCGAAGGCGGGGTGGGTCCGGTTGAGGGGGCGTGAGCGCCATGGATGGCGCGACCGAGGCTACATGGACGTATTCACGCCGTCCCCCTCAACCGGGCCCACCCCGCCAACCCACGGATAGCCCGCTCTTGACGTTGAAGTTGCCGTTGATTTGCAGCAGGTGCAGGGCTGCAAGCCCTGCCGAACAACACCCTACTTTGCCTGCCCGCAGAACTTCTGCCGATACTCCAGCGCCTTGGGCATCAACGCCTGCAGGTTCTGGATGCGCGTCCCGGGATTGGGATGGGTCGAGGAAAACTCCGGCGGCGACTGCCCGCCACTCGCCTGCCCCATCCGCTGCCACAACGGCACTGCCTCGCGCGGATCGAAACACGCTGCCGCCGCCAGCATCAGCCCCACCTCATCGGCCTGGGTTTCGTGGCTGCGCGCATAGGGCAGCAGATAGCCGTAGCCCATCGCCGACATCATCATCTGTTGCTGCTGCGCATCCATGCCGCTGGCCGCGCCCGCCACCTGGCCGATCTGGGTCAGCTTCTGCTGCGCCATCCGCTGCGCACCATGGCGCAGCAACGCATGGGCAATTTCATGGCCCATCACCACGGCCATCGCATCGGTCGTTCGCGCCACCGGTACCAGGCCGGTGTATACCGCCATCTTGCCGCCCGGCAGACAGAACGCATTGGCCTGATCGGACGGAATGACGTTCACCTCCCACTCGAAATCGCGGGAGAAATGCCCCGGCTGCAGCCCGTGCTCCTGCGCCAGCGCGGTCTCCACCACGTCCACTTTGGCGATCAGCCGCTCGGCAATGGCGCGGATGTCACGCGACATCTGCGCGTTGGGATCCAGCGGCCGCTCCTGCGCCAGGATCTGCTGGTAGGCCTGCAGGCCCAGCGCTTTTTCCTGTCTGGCATCGAGCGTGCTGTCGATCAGCACCTTCTCACCGGTGTAGGGATCCACCGTGCGGTTGGAAAACCAGTAGAACGCCGCGTAGCCTGCCGCCAACAGCAGCACCCACCAGCGGATGTTGCCGAACAGGCCGCGCCGGGGGCCTTGTTGCGGCGAGCGGGAAAAGGGATCGTTGCGCATCGAAGGGCCTTCCTGCAGACCCCGCCGGCTGGCGGGCACGGCGCAATCTTAGTGCGCCACCGCCCATGGCGGGTGAAGTCCAGGCCGCCTCAGATGCCACGCACCAGGCGGAAACCGATGCGTGCGCTGGTGGTGTCCGAATCCTGAGACTGGCGCCAGGCCGCGCGGGTCTGTTCCGGGGCATTGGCCCAGTTGCCCCCGCGGATCACCCGCGAGCGGCAGCCGGGGTTGAACCAGGCCGCGCCATCGGACGGCGCACGCCGGTAGCTGGCGTGCCAGCAGTCGGCCACCCATTCGCTGAGGTTGCCGGACAGATCGTGCAGGCCGTAGGCATTGGCCTGGAAGGTCGCCACCGGTGCCGGCCCCCACCAGCCATCGCCATAGCCGACAAAGGCGTTGTGCCAGTGCCGGCCCGACGGTGAGGTATCGCGGCTGCCGGTGAAGTTGCCACTGCCTTCCGGTGGCAGGCCGGCATCGCCCCAAGGGTAGCGGCCGCTGTTGCCACCCCGCAGGGCGTACTCGAACTCGGCCTCGCTGGGCAGGCGGTAGGAACGGCCGGTCTGTTCGGACAGCCACGCGGCGTAATTCTCGGCATCCCGCACGCTCACATGCATCACCGGCGAATTGCCCATCGCCCGGCTGCCGTCGTAATCCGAGCGCCAGTCCACGCCGCTGCGGCGGATGAAGTTGCCACTGCGCTCATCGTAGACCACCGAGTGGCCACGCCGGGTCGCGCGCGGGCGCGTGTTGGTTGCCTTCACGTAGCGCTCGAAGTCGGCCACGGTGACCTCGGTGATGGCCATCGCAAAGCCGCGCTCGAAGCGCACGTAATGCGAGGGCCGCTCGGCGTCGGTCGCGCCGGGCTCGGCATCCCCGGCCCCCATCTGGAAACCGCCATGCGGCACCACGATCATCTGCGGCCCGCGGCCGCCGTCGCGCAGCGCATCGCTGAACACCTGCCCGGGGCGGAAGCTGCCGTAATGGGTGGCCAGGTCGATGCGCTCGCGCAGCTGCGCCACCACCGGGTCGCCCGGCAGAGCGATACGCAGCGCCTCGGCGAGCTTCCCGCGCGCCGGCTTCAGGCCCTGCGGCGTGGTCAGGTCGCGCAGGCCCGCGTCGCGCAGCTGCACCAGTGCGGCGGCGCGGATCTGTTCGATGCGCTCGAAGGCATCAGCGATGGTCGGCGAGGAATCGCGTACCTTGCTCGCCTCGGCCAGCCAGGCACCAGCACTGGCGAAGTCGCGTGCGCGGGCAGCATCCTCGGCACGACGGATCAACCCGCTTTCCGCGGCCGCCAGGCCCTGCCGCGCGCGCCGGTTGTCCTCGTCCAGGGCCAGCGCCTCACGGAAATTGGCGATGGCACCGTCCCCCTCCTCGCCGATGCGGTCGGCACGCAGGTCGTCCTCACCGGCACGGTTGTAGGCCACGGCGCGCTGTGCAGTCTCGACCCGGCCCTGCAGTGCCCTCACGCTCTCATCCTTCGGTGCCAGCGTGAGCAGCACCAGCGCCTGGCGGCCAGCCTCGGCCAGCGCTTCGCGCTGCTTCAGCGGGCGCACCAGCAGCGCATCGGCCTGCTGCAGCAGCCGCTGCCGGGCCCGCTGCAGCCCGGCGCGGGCGTGGCGGTCATCGGGGTTTTCCTCCTGTACCGCCAGCCACAGCGGTATGGCTGCATCGGCATCTTCATACAGGTGGCCACGGGCGAAGGCCTGCTCGGCCGCGCGGCGCAGCTTGGCCTGGCTGCGCTGCTGCCGGTCCACCCGGGGCGGAATCCACTGCTGGATGTCTTCGGCGGCATTGTCATCGGCGATGGTCACCGTGCCCTGCCCCGCCGCGGCCTCCGGATTGGCCTTGGCTGGCTGTACGCCCTCGCCGCCCGTGGCAGGCACCGGAGGCGACGGCGTACAGCCGGCCAGGGCCACAGCCAGGGCGGCACACAGCGCGGACGACAGCGGAAAACGCAAGCGGGAGCTCCTTCAACACGGACGCGGACCGACGTTAGGCTATTCTCCCCTGCCTGAGCAAACCCGAGTAGTAGGCCCTGACACGTGGCAATCTGGATCACCACCCCCGCCGAGCTGGACGCATACCGCCAGCAGCGGCCGACCCGCATCGGCCTGGACACCGAATTCATCCGTGAACGCACCTTCTGGCCGCAGCTTGCGCTGGTGCAGATGGCCGTGGGTGAGGACATCCTGCTGATCGACCCACTGATTCCCGGCATGCCTGAAGCGTTGGCGCCGTGGCTGACCGATGAATCCATCACCAAGGTAATGCACAGCGCCAGCGAAGACCTGGTGGCGTTCAAATGGACCTGCGGGGTGCTGCCGCGACCATTGTTCGACACCCAGATCGGCGCGGCGCTGGCCGGCATCGGGGCCGGCATGGGCTACCAGAAGCTGGTGCAGGAAATCACCGGTGTCGCCCTGGCCAAGGGCGAGACACGTTCGGACTGGATGCGCCGCCCGCTGTCCGAATCGCAGCTGCAGTACGCCGCTGACGACGTCGAGCACCTGTTCGCGCTGCATGACGCGATCAACGGCAAGCTGCAGGCGCTGGGCCGCCAACAGTGGCTGCACGACGATGCCGAGCGTCTGCTGGCCAACGTGGCCAACGATGAAGAGCGCTGGCCGCACCTGGGCATGCGCGCGGCGCAGTTCCTCGACGCACCGGCCCAGCACCGGCTGTTGCGCCTGCTGCGCTGGCGCGATGTGCAGGCCCGCAACAGCGACCGCCCGCGCAGCTGGATTCTGGACAACGAGCTGGCCGCCACCCTGGCGCGCACGCCTCCGGCCGATCCGGCCGCGCTGGGCAAGCTGTTCGAGCAGTTCCCGAAGGCGCCGCGCAAGCTGGCCGGCGCAGTCTGGCAGGCGCTGTCCACGCCCCTGGACGACGAGGCCGATGCACCACTGGCGATGCAGGCCAGCGATGCCGACAAGAAAACGGTGAAGAAGCTGCAGGACGCCGTGGCCGAGCGCAGCCGCGAGCTGGGCCTGGCCGATGGCGTGCTGGCCTCGCGCAAGCACCTGGAAAGCTACCTGGAATGCCGCCAGTGGCCGGCCGCACTGGCCGGCTGGCGCCAGCAGGAACTGGAAGCGCGCCTGCAGGCACTGCTGCCGACGCCATCCTCACCGTAGCCCAGCGAGGTCCGGCCGGGTAGAGTCGACTGTCAGTCGACTACCGCGCGCAGCGCGGGCTGCCCAGCCGCATCACCAACAGCAGGCGACTGACAGTCGCCTCTACCGGGCCTTGGGCATCCTCACCGTAGCCCAGCGGGGTCCGGCCGGGTAGAGTCGACTGTCAGTCGACTACCGCGCGCAGCGCGGGCGGTTCAGCTGCATCGCCCAAGGCAGTTGACTGTCAGTCGATTTTACCGGGGCGCCGCCATCCTCATCGCAGGTCGCGAAAACGACAACGCCCCGCAGCTGCGGGGCGTTGCCGGTTGATGCATGAAGCCGGTGCTTACCAGTTCATGTTCAGCGAGACACCCACGGTGCGCGGTTCGTTGTAGACCGCAGCCATGTAATTCTCGATCACACCCTTGAGGTTCTTCTCGTTGGTGATGTTGCGTGCGAACAGTGCCACTTCGTAAGCACCGTAGTTACCGGAGTAACCCAGCTTCAGGCCACCCTCGAAATCACCCTTGGAGTTGAACTCCTTGCTGTCGTACAGGACGAAGCTGGTGTAGCCCTGCTTGTTCCAGTCGGTGGACACGAACATCGTGCCGGCATCGCTGACCGGGAAGTCGTAGCGCGCAGCGAAGTTCACGTTGTACTTCGGTGCATTCGGCAGCGGATTGCCGTCGATCTGGGCGAACGTGTTCGCACCAACCTTGATGGTCGAGTCGTTCACGGTGCACACCACTGCGCCGTTCAGGGCGCACACCTGTGCGTACACGCGCTTGTCCTGGATCTCGCTGTGCAGGAGGCTCAGGCCGGCGCTCAGGGTCAGGTTCGGGATCGGGCGCAGTTCCATGTCGGCTTCAAAGCCGTAGGCCTTGGCCTTGTCAGCGTTGAACAGCACGCCGTTGCCATCGGAGTCATTGCCGTTGAGCTGGATGTCGTTGACGGTGTAGGTGAACGCGGTGGCGTTCAGGCGCAGGCGGTTGTCCCACAGACTGCTCTTCACGCCCGCTTCCCACGACAGGATGGTTTCCGAATCAGCGGTGGTGAAGTCAGCGTTGAACACCGCCGAACGGCCCTGGATGGTCGGACCGCGGAAGCCGCGTGCGACCTTCGCGTACGCGCTCACGTTCGGCGTGAACTGGTACATCGCGCTCAGGTCCCAGCTCGGGGTGGTGTCGGACATCTTCACGTCCGTACGGCCCTTGTAGGTCACCACGCCGGCAGCGGTATCAGCGGTCTTCAGCAGACGGGTGTGCTTCTCGTCCTTGGTCTGGCGCAGGCCAGCGGTGATGCTGAACTTGTCGGTGAAGGCGTAGCTGATCTGGCCGAAACCGGCCCACGAGGTATTCTTGTTGCGCAGGCGCACCCAGTTGTTCGGGTTGCGGGCCGCGCCCTGCAGGAACCACGCGCGCTGGTAGAAATCGGTGGTGTCGCTGCCATTGAAGTAGAACGCACCGGCCTGCCACTGCAGGGCGTTGTCATCATGGCTGGCCAGGCGGAATTCCTGGGTCCACTGGTCCAGGTCGCGGATCTGGCCCATCGACTGGCCGTAGCCGTTCGGCACGCCGTTGACCGGGAAGTTCACCGCCGCACCGCCATCGGTGTCACCGCGGCTGTAGCCGGAAGTGGTCTCGTAGGCAGTGATCGAGGTGAAGTCGACCGCGCCGAAGTCGTAGCGCGCCTTCACCGAGCCGCCGTAGGTCTTGTAGGCCTGCGGGTTGTTGTCGGCTTCGTCATAGGCGACCTTGTCGCGCGGCACATCGGTCTGGTTCGAGCCCTTGGTCAGCGCATTGCGCAGGAACAGGGTCGAGGTGCCGTCGTAGTCGCGGGCGTGTGCCGAAGCCAGGATCGAGAACTGGTCGCTGGGCTTGAGCAGCAGCTGGGCACGCACGTTGCGGTCATCGAAACCGCCCATCGCGTTCTTCTTCGGGCTGACCGTGCCATCGGCGCTGGGGCCGGTGTAGGTGTTGTCGACGTAATCGTCGCGGTGCTGGTACAGGGCCGACACGCGGAACGAGGCGACGTCGTTGATCGGGCCACCGAAGCCACCATCGAGGGAAACGCTGTTGTAGCTGGCGTAACTGGCGCTGACGCGGCCGGTGTACTCATCGGTGGGCTTGAGCGTGTCGAACTTGACGATGCCGGCGGTGGTGTTGCGGCCGAACAGCGAGCCCTGCGGGCCGCGCAGCACTTCCACCTGGTCCACGTCATAGACCGGGTTGGACTTCAGCACCACGTGTTCCAGCACCACGTCGTCCTGGATGATCGACACCGGCTGCGAGGCACCCAGGTAGAAGTCGATGTTGCCCAGACCACGGATGTAGAAGCGCGGGAAGATGCGGCCGGTGGTGGTTTCCGCATACAGGCTGGGCACACGACCGGACAGCGCCAGCAGGGTATCGTCGCCGCCGGCGGTGAAATCGCGCATGCGCTCGCCCTGCACCACGCCCACCGACACCGGGACTTCCTGCAGGTTCTGCTCGCGGTGCTCGGCGGTCACGGTGATCGTGTCCAATGCGGTCGCACTCGGCGCAGCGTCCTGCGCAGCGGCGCCGAAGCTGGCCGCCAGGGCCAGACTGGCGCAGGCCAGGGCCAGCGGGTGACGACGGAAGGAAACGGAGGACGACATGCCCGACGAACGGCGGGAATCGGTATGGGAAGGCATCGAGAGCTCTAAGGAGGCATCCGTACGGCCTGCGCGGGCCGGACGGTAGAGGGGGAGACACTGCGCAAGCCTCCATTATCGCCCGGATTGTTACGATTTCGTTGCGCACTACGTCGCAGTCAGCTTCCCGCCCGCTGCAGCAAAGTTCGCCACGCCTCCATTCCTGCGGCGCACCGGAAGGACCCGGCCCGAGCATCGCGCGCGCCCGGCTGGCCATCGGCGCCCACGGTCGCCACCGCGTGCAGAAGATCCAGGCGGATGCGGTGCTCACCCTCGGACGCATCCAGCAGCAGGAATTCCTCCTTGTTGGCAGTACTTCCGGTCGTACGCGCACGCGCGATGAAGCGGCGGCCATCGTGCAGGTCGCACTGCAGCCGACGATGGTCGGTCATGTGGTGTTGCCCGTTGGCGGCGGAGCGCGCAGCATGGCACGGCGGCCGCGGCGCTGCTTGGCAAGCCCTGGCGGCGGCGCTACACTGGCGCTGCCGTGGGGCCATAGCTCAGCTGGGAGAGCGCGTCGTTCGCAATGACGAGGTCGGGAGTTCGATCCTCCCTGGCTCCACCACTATTCAAGGAAGCCCGTAGATCACAACGATCTGCGGGCTTTTTCTTTGGACCACAGGCTGCGGGAACCCGTTCGCGCCCGGCCCGGACGCGAAGTTCGCGCGCAATGCCCCTTCCCCACCTACACCCCACTCAGCCCGGCGCCTGGCTGCCGTCTTTCCGCTGCGGGCGGCGCGAATGCGCGTCATGCACCTGCTGATCCTGCTGACCGGGCCGCTGCCTGGCGACCTCATCCTGGCGCCGATCCTGGCGGCTCTCCTGCGCCCCCTCACGGGCCTGCTGCTGGTTGGGGTTCTGCGTGTCGTTCATGGAAGATGCTCCCGCCGGCAACAGGCCGGCCTGACCATGGCATGCTGGACGCGTGCCAGTGATGCGACGGTCATGCCGCTGCGAGAGGCGCGTGCACGCGCCGGGCGGCCCGCAGCCCTGCACGCACTTGCGCACGGCAAATGGATGCCCGCAGGCGCTGCAGGAGCAATGGCCAAAGGCCAGTTCCAACCATTTCCCGGAGCGCGCATCGCCGTCCCTGCGTACCCGCTGCGGCGGTGGACGGATGCGCGTCCTTCCCGGTCAATGCGATGTCTACCCGGCATGACCGATCCGCCTCGCGTTTGGACAGCAGGCTTGTGCCTGCCCCATGCACGCGGCCACACTCGGCCCTCCCGAACCGCACAAGGATGCGCCATGACCCGTACTTCCCTGCTTGCATCGCTGTTCATTCCCCTGCTGCTGGCCAGCGGTTGCGCCCACCGCCAGGCCGTGCAGGCACCGCAGGCGCCTGGCGTGATCGTTGCCGACGCGGCCGTCCGCGCCGCGCAGGACGATCCAGCGCGCGGCATCACCGGCACCTTCGCACTGAAGGTGCAGGCCATCGGCAGCGATCAGCGCATGCTCTACCTCAGCAGCGAACGCGACTACCGCCATCCGTTGAACATCTCGCTGGCAATCAGCCCGACGCTGCAGCCCGCCCTGGAAGACACGCTGGGGGTGAAGCTCGCCACGCTGCAAGGCCGCCGCATCCTCGTCAACGGCACCGCACGTCGGGTCCGCATCGCCTTCATCAGCGGCAACGGCCAGCCCAGCAACAAGTACTACTACCAGACGCAGATCCGCGTGACCGACCCGGGCCAGGTGCAGCTGGCTCCGTGATCCCACAGCGCCGGGCCGCGCGCCGCGTCAGGTGCGGGTGATCGACACCCCGCCTTCCACGCGCAACGCGCTGCCGGTGACAAAACTGCTCTCGTCGCTGGCGAGAAACAAAGCGGCGTTGGCGATCTCCACCGGCTCGGCCATGCGCTTGAGCGCGTGCAGCGAGCGCACGAATGCACGCGCGTCCTCGCTGTCTGCCGCCTGCCGCCCCATGTCGGTATCTGTACCGCCTGGCAACAGCACGTTGCTGCGGATGCGCTGCGCGCCGTACTCGGCCGCGATCACCTGGCTCAGTCCCACCAGCCCGGCCTTGCTGGCGGCATAGGCGGCCATGCCGGGAAAGCCCACGGTCTGGCCGACAAAGGTGCCGATGAATACCAGCGATCCCCCGCCGCGGGCCAGCAGCGCTGGCAACTGGGCACGCGCGGCATGGAAGGCGGCATCCAGATTGGTTGCCATCACCTGCCGCCAATCCTCCGGCGCCAGCTCGGCCGTGGGGCGGCTGGGGCCGAGCATGCCCGCGTTGTTGATGGCGATGTCCAAGCCGCCATGGGCCTGCCGTGCCAGCTCGACCAGGGCCTGCGCGGTAGCGGGGTCGGCAACGTCACCGGCATGCACCACCACCTCGCCGCCCGCGCTGCGGATGTGGGTGGCCAGTTCCTGCAGGGGCTGCAGCCGCCGTGCGTTGAGTACCAGCCGCGCACCTTCGGCGGCAAACCGCAGCGCGCAGGCGCGGCCTATGCCGGCGCTGGCGCCGGTGATGAGGGCAGTCTTGTCGTGCAGGCGCATGTCCGGTCTCGTTGGCGGAAGGTACCGCCACGGTGCCGTCGCGGCGGCACCCGCACACTCCGTTTCCTGCCATCGGCAGCGGTGCAGGAAACGGAGTGTCCGCTCACCTGCCGCATGCCAGAATCCGCCCATGGATACGTCCGCCCCTCATGCCGATGCCCGTGTCGAACGCGTCTGCCGTCTCCTGCAGGACAGCGTGGACGAACCCTCACTTCAGCAACTGGCCGATCTCGCCGGGTGCAGCCCGACACTGCTGCACCGGGTGTTCAAAGATGCCACCGGCGTGACCCCCAAACAGTACGCCGCTGCGCTGCGCGCCGATCGCCTGCGCGAGGGCCTGCAGCAGCGCGGTCGCATCACCGATGCCTTCTACCAGGCAGGCTTTGGTTCCAGCGGCCGCTTCTATGAAAACGCCCCGCGCCTGCTGGGCATGACGCCGCGACGCTGGCGGGCCGGCGGCCAGGGCGAAATCCTGCACTTCGCCATTGCCGAAACCACCCTGGGCAGTGTGCTGGTGGCCAGCAGCGGCATCGGCGTGGTCGCCATCCTGCTCGGCGATGACCCGGACGCGTTGCTGCGATCGCTGCAACAGCGCTTCAGCCGCGCCGAACTGGTCGGTGCCGATGCCGGCTACGAACAGCTGGTCGCGCAGGTGGTGGGGCTGGTGGAAGATCCCGCGCGAGGCGCGAACCTGCCATTGGACATCCGCGGCACCGCGTTCCAGCAGCGGGTGTGGCAGGCCCTGCAGCAGATTCCGCAGGGGAAGACCGCGTCCTATGCCGACATCGCCGCGCGCATCGGTGCGCCCCGGGCCAGCCGCGCGGTGGCCCGCGCCTGTGCCAGCAATCCGCTGGCGGTGGCCGTGCCCTGCCACCGCGTCGTGCGGCGCAATGGCGACCTGTCCGGCTACGCCTGGGGCGTGGAGCGCAAGCGCGAACTGCTGCGCCGCGAAGCGCCCGCCAGCGCCTGACCGCCCGCACCGTATCGTGCCCCGCCCCCGCGTCCCAGGATCAAGCACTTGCGTGCACGCGGTCGGCCATGTGAAGGTTTTTTGCCAAAACGCTTGCCGAAAGCAGTTGACCTCCGTAATATGCGCGTCCTCGGCAGCGACCTCGCTGCAACGAAACAAGTGGCCGAGTAGCTCAGTTGGTAGAGCAGGGGATTGAAAATCCCCGTGTCGGCGGTTCGATTCCGTCCTCGGCCACCACGTTCGAAGGCCTGCAGAAATGCAGGTCTTTTTTTTCCGGCCACTGCGGATGCGCGGTTGGCCTGCCAAACTGGCCGAGTAGCTCAGTTGGTAGAGCAGGGGATTGAAAATCCCCGTGTCGGCGGTT
>NZ_JBNNHG010000031.1:16676-33830 GCF_050268705.1 Stenotrophomonas sp. NPDC077659
TTCGATTCCGTCCTCGGCCACCAGTTTGAAGACCTGCGAAATGCAGGTCTTTTTTTTGCTTGTTCGCCCGGCATTGCGCCGGACACGGTCAGACGGGGTTCCGTTCACACCCCATCCCAGCCACTCGCCTACGCTCGAAGCTCACACCCGGAGCCTGCCCATGCCGATGTGCCTGCGCCCTGCCCTGCTGACCTGCCTGCTGCTGGCCACCGCGCCGGTCTTCGCCCTTGAACCCGTGCACGCGGTCGAGGCCCTGGACATTGATCGCTACGCCGGCCAATGGCATGAGATCGCGCACCTGCCGGTGTCGTTCCAGAAGCAGTGCGTGGGCGATATCACCGCCAATTACGGGCTGCGCCGCGACGGCCGCATCAGCGTCACCAACGCCTGCCGCAACGGCAAGGGCGAACGGGTGGTGGCCGAAGGCGTGGCCCGCCCGGTGCAGGGCCAGCCCGGGCAGTTGCAGGTGCGCTTCGCCCCGGACTGGCTGAGCTGGGTGCCGCTGGTCTGGGCCGACTACTGGGTGATCGCCCTGGACCCGGACTACCAGTGGGCGGTGGTCGGCGAACCGGACCGCAGGTACCTGTGGATCCTTTCGCGCCTGCCGGACATGGACCGCCGCCTGTTCGAGCAGCTCAAGGCCAGGGCCGAAGCCATGGGTTACGACCTGGCGCCGCTGCGGGTGATGGCCCCGTTGCGCGACCCCACTTCGCCGCCGGCCGACTGAACACCCACACTGACACCGATCCGCGCGCCTGCGGACCGCGCTGCTGTGCGTCATGCCCACGCGCTACCCTTTGGCGTGGGTCGCCGTGGGCGATCCATTCCACCATACGCCGTAGTATGCTTATCTCACGCACCGCCTACAAAGGACCTGCGCCCATGTTCCACCGCCTCCGTTTCGCCTTGATCGTCCTGTGCACCCTGGCCCTGGCTGCCTGCAGCGATGGCATCGTCAAGCGCGTTTCGGAACCGGCGGCCAGCCTGCAGCAGCTCACGGTGCGTGCCGACGGCAGCTGGACCGTGGCCCTGCGCCTGCAGAACTACAGCTCCATGCCCATGACCTTCGACGACGTATCGCTGACCCTGACCGTCGGCGATACCGAAGCAGGCACCTTGACAGCCAAGCCAGCCATCTCCATCGGCGGCACCTCGGCCGACGTCATCAACCTTGACCTGGTGCCCAGCTCCGGCGCGCGCCTGGTAGTGGCTGACGCCCTCGCCGGCAACCGCACCCTGGCCTATGCCCTGAAGGGCACGGTGGCGGCCACCCCGCAGGAAAAGAAGCAGCGCAGCTTCGACATCAGCGGCCGCAGCACCCTCAACCAGGCCCCGGGCCTGCCGGGCGTGCTGCGCTGAACTTTCCCTTTCGCCGCGGCATCGCCCGCCGCGCCCTTTTATCCTGATCGAGACGTCACCGATGAGCAGCTACACCGCCCCGCTTTCCGACCTCCGTTTCGCCCTGCACGACGTGCTCAAGGTTGAACCGCTGTTCGCCCGCCTGGGCTTCACCGATGCCACCGCCGACGTGGTCGATGCCGTTCTGGAGGAAGCCGGCCGTTTCAGCGCCAGCGTGCTGGCCCCGCTCAACAGCGTGGGCGATGAAATCGGCTGCGTGCTCGACCAGGCCACCGGTGAAGTGACCACCCCGCCGGGCTTCAAGCAGGCCTACGACCAGTTCGTCGATGGCGGCTGGACCGGCCTGACCGCCTCGCCGGAACTGGGCGGCCAGGGTCTGCCGCATACCTTGGGCGTGCCGCTGAACGAAATGATCAACGCCGCCAACCTGGCCTGGGGCAACTTCCCGCTGCTGTCGCACGGCGCCATCGAAGCGCTGAAGCAGCACGGTGAGGCCTGGCAGCACGAGGCCTTCCTCAAGCCGCTCATCGAAGGCCGCTGGACCGGCACCATGTGCCTGACCGAACCGCATTGCGGCACCGACCTGGGCCTGCTGAAGACCAAGGCCGAACCGAACGCCGATGGCAGCTACTCGATCACCGGCACCAAGATCTTCATCACCGCCGGCGAGCACGATCTGACCGACAACATCGTGCACCTGGTGCTGGCCAAGCTGCCCGACGCCCCTGCCGGTGCCAAGGGCATCTCGCTGTTCGTCACGCCCAAGTTCAAGGTCGACCGCGACGGCAACGTCGGCGAGCGCAACGCGCTGCGCTGCGGCTCGATCGAGCACAAGATGGGCATCAAGGGTTCGGTCACCTGCGTGATGAACTTCGATGGCGCGCAGGGCTATCTGGTCGGCCAGCCGCACAAGGGTCTGCAGGCGATGTTCACAATGATGAACACCGCGCGTCTGGGCGTCGGCCTGCAGGGTATCGGCCTGTCCGAGCGCGCCTACCAGAACGCGCTGAAGTACAGCCGCGAGCGCCTGCAGTCGCGCGCACTCAGCGGCGCGAAGTTCCCGGACAAGCCGGCCGACCCGATCCTGGTGCACCCGGACGTGCGCCGCATGCTGCTGACCATCAAATCGCTGGTGGAAGGCAGCCGCCTGCTGGCCCTGCACGCGGCCACCCTCATCGACGTGGCGCACTGCGCCGACGATGCCACCGAGCGTGCGCGCGCCGACACCCTGGTCAGCTTCCTCACCCCCATCTCGAAGGCCTGCCAGACCGAGTGGGGCATCGAGAACACCTACAATGCCCTGCAGTGCTTCGGCGGCCACGGCTACATCCGCGAACACGGCATGGAACAGCTGGCGCGCGACGCGCGCATCACCACGCTGTATGAAGGCACCACCGGCATCCAGGCCTTGGACCTGATCGGCCGCAAGACCGCCTCCAGCCAGGGCGCCGGCCTGAAGCTGATGCTGGCCGAGATCGCTGCGTTCGCCAAGGAACAGGAAGGCAACGAGGCATTGGCCGAATTCATCGGCCCGCTGCAGGCCAAGGCCGCCGAATGGGGCGCGCTGACGATGGACGTGCTCACGCGTGCGGCCAGCAATCCGGACGAACTGGGTGCGGCCAGCTACGACTACCTGTTCTATTCGGGCTATGTGGTGCTGGCCTACTGGTGGGCCCGCAGCGTGGCCGCCGCCGACGCCAGCGCGCACGGCGCAGCGTTCGCCCAGGGCAAGCGCGAAACCGCCCGCTTCTACTTCGCCCGCGTCCTGCCGCGCACCCTGGCCCACGCCGCCGCCCTGCAGGCCGGCGCTGCCCCGCTGATGGCCATGGACGACGCCCGCTTCGGCGCCTGAGCCCCAACCTCGCCTTTGGTAGATCCACGCCATGCGTGGACATCCCAGTAGATCCACGCCACGCGTGGATAGGGGGTCAGAGCCCTTTCCTGCGGAAAGGGATCCGCCCCCGGCCATGTATCTGGAGGAGAGCCCCCCCCCCCTTTGTTAAGGGGGGCGCGCCAACGACGCGGGGGATAGGAAGAATGCGCGGACCCGAATCATTGCGATCTGGATATCTCCCACCAGGCGATATCCAAATCGCAATGATTCGGGTATAAGCTGTTCTCCCGATGGAGACAGACACTACACGCTTGGGTCTGATCGAAGCCGGAGCCTCGATTTCTGCTCCGGGCGCCGCGTCATCGCCCACCGCCAGCCCGCTGCATCGCCCCGGCACCGTCCGCCTGCTCTCGCTTGATGCCCACGGACGCGTCCTGGACTGGATCACCTGGCAGGACGCCGCCTGCCTCTACGCCCGCAACGCGGTGTCCTGGACCCTCGGCGACCCGTGCCTGCATATCCACGGCGGCACCAACCGCCTCAGCGGCCTGCAGAGCGGCATGGACCTGCATCCGATCATCGCCGCCCGCGGGCACGCCCGCTCGCGCGCACCGGATCCCACGCCGAACCTGACCAACCCGGCGCTGTTCGCCCGCGACGCCCACCTGTGCCTGTACTGCGGCCAGCAGTTCAACCGGCCAGCGCTCACCCGCGACCATGTCATGCCGCTGTCCAAGGGCGGCCTGGACTGCTGGGAAAACGTGGTCACCGCCTGCTTCCAGTGCAACTCGCGCAAGAGCGACCGCACCCCGCAGCAGGCCAGCATGCCCCTGCTCGCGGTGCCCTACCGGCCCAGCTGGATCGAGCACCTCATCCTGTCCAACCGCAACATCCTGGCCGACCAGATGGCCTTCTTGAAGGCACAGCTGCCCAAGCGATCCAAGCTCAGCACCTGAACAGCGCCACCGGCAACCCTCACCGTCCTGTCACGGGCGGCGGCGTTTGCTTGCCCCACCCCCGATTGAGGGCGAAAATGGGCGTTCAGAACAAGTGCGAACACGATGATCGACTCTGCCCGCTACCCCCGCCTCGCGCGCATCCAGACGCCGGATGACCTGCGCACGTTCGACGAATCCGAAGTGCGCGCGGTCGCCGATGAACTGCGCGCCTACCTGATCGAATCGGTGGGCAAGAGCGGTGGCCATTTCGCTGCGGGCCTGGGCGTGATCGAACTCACCGTGGCGCTGCATTACCTGTACCAGACCCCGCACGACCAGCTGGTCTGGGACGTCGGCCACCAGACTTACCCGCACAAGATCCTCACCGGGCGCCGCGACCAGATCCACACCGTCAAGCAGAAGGACGGCGTGGCGCCGTTCCCCAAGCGCGAGGAAAGCGAGTACGACACCTTTGGCGTCGGCCATTCCTCCACCTCGATTTCGGCCGCGCTGGGCATGGCCATCGCCCGCCAGGCCGCCGGTGATGACCGCCAGGTGGTGGCAGTGATCGGCGATGGTGCGATGACCGCCGGCATGGCCTTCGAGGCCCTGATGCACGCTGGCGGGATGGATCCGGAGCCGAACCTGCTGGTCATCCTCAACGACAACAACATGTCGATTTCCGAGGCCGTCGGCGGGCTGACCAAGATGCTCGGCCGTGCCACCGGCAGCCGCACCCTCAATGCACTGCGCGAGGGCGGCAAGAAGATCCTGGGTGACAAGAAGAACAACCCCGCGCGCTTCGTCAAGCGCTGGGAAGAACACTGGAAAGGCATGTTCGTGCCGTCCACGATGTTCGAGGAAATGGGCTTCCACTACACCGGCCCCATCGACGGCCACGACATGCCCGCCCTGCTGTCCACCCTGAAGACGCTGCGTGCCTCCAAGGGGCCGAAGCTGCTGCACGTGATGACCACCAAGGGCAAGGGCTACGAGCCGGCCGAAGGGGACCAGATCGGCTACCACGCCGTCGGTCCGTTCGACCCGGACAAGGGTCTGGTGGCCAAGGCCGGCGCCAGGAAGCCGACCTACACCGATGTCTTCAGCGACTGGCTGTGCGATGCCGCCGCCGCCGATCCGCGCCTGTACGGCATCACCCCGGCCATGCGCGAGGGCTCAGGCCTGGTGCGTTTCAGCAAAGAGTACCCGCAGCGCTACTTCGACGTGGCCATTGCCGAGCAGCATGCGGTGACCCTGGCCGCCGGCATGGCCACCCAGGGCGGCAAGCCGGTGGTGGCGATCTATTCCACCTTCCTGCAGCGCGCATACGACCAGCTGGTGCATGACGTGGCCATCCAGGACCTGGACGTGCTGTTTGCGATCGACCGTGCCGGCGTCGTCGGCCCGGACGGCGCAACCCACGCCGGCAATCTGGACCTGAGCTTCCTGCGCTGCGTGCCGAACATGGTGGTGATGGCGCCGTCCAACGAAGCCGAGTGCCGGCAGATGCTCAGCACCGGCCTGCAGCACCCGGGCCCGGCCGCCGTGCGCTACCCGCGCGGCACCGGTACCGGCGTTGCCGCCGGCACGGATCTGTCCACGCTGCCCATCGGCAAGGGCGAACTGCGCGTGCAGGGCCACCGGATCGCTCTGCTTGCTTTCGGCAGCACGGTCAGCGCCGCCGAGCAGGTGGGCCGCGAGCTGGGCCTGAGCGTGGTCAACATGCGCTTCATCAAGCCACTGGACCGTGAGCTGGTGCTGGCCATGGCCAACAGCCACGACGGCCTGGTGACCATCGAAGACAATGTGGTGGCCGGTGGCGCCGGCTCGGCCGTGGCCGAGCTGCTGAATGCCGAAGAGGTGCTGCGCCCGATCCTGCACCTGGGCCTGCCGGATGCCTTCCAGCACCACGCCAGCCGCGAAGACCTGCTGGCCGAAGCCGGCATCGATGCCGCCGGCATCCGTGCGGCTGTGCTCAAGCGTTGGCCGAAGCTGGCCAGCGGTACGCCGCCATTGAGCGCGGCGAGCTGAGTAGATCCACGCCATGCATGGATGAGGGGTCAGAGCCCTTTCGTACGGAAAGGGATCCGACCCCAACCTCATGTGCGGACCAACGGTCCGCACCCACCAGACCGGTGGATGGCGCCCTCAACCGTAACTGACCGCTTCCACGCACGCGCCACTGGATTCCACGCGCACTGCGGCGCGCTGCCCGGTGTCGATGAAATGCAGCCGCGCGAGCGTTTCGGCGAAATCGAAGGCGCGGACACCGTCGCGGAACTCGATCGGCTCCGGCTTGTCCGGATGGAGGACGCGCCACTGGCGCTGCTCACATTGCAGTCGGATCAACATGCGTTGCTCACTCCTTGAACAGCGTATCGAAGATGGTGGGCACACCGGGAGGCGCAGTGCCCCCAGCTGCCTACGATACGAGGAATGAACTGTGACCGCCATCAGAGAACTCTGATTCTTGGGCGATCGACACGACAACTCAATGGATCTGGAACTGCGCCCGGCAGCCGTCGCTGACCCAGACGCCCCTACGGTCCCAGCCCCAGGTCCGGCCTTCCACGCAGGGGCTGCGCGAATCCTGGCGCAGCAGACGCACGTCACGGCGGATGCGCGCGGCGCAGTACTGCTGCCGGTGGTCATTGGAATGGCAGGCAATCACCTGCCCGCCGCCACCACTCCAACCGTTGCCGCCACCGTGGCCCCAGCCGCCGCGGGATTCGCCCACGAACTCGGCACGGCAGCCCTGGGTGACCCACACGCCCGCGCGCGACCGGCCCCAGCTGCGGCCTTCCTCGCACGGCGAACCGGAGAGCTGGCGGATCAGGCGCGCCCGTCCCTCCAGATAGCACTCATTGCTTCGGTTCTTCACCGACTCACAGCGCACCACACCACTGCCACGGTTGTCATAGCGGTCGTCATAGCCATGGTTCTGCGCCTGTGCAGCACCGGCAGCAGCCAGCATGGGCAGCGCGATGCACGCCACGCTGCGCCAGTTGAATCCCTTGCCCATTCCCACATCTCCAGATGAATACGGTGGGGGCAAGCATCCAGGATTCCGCGTCCGCCGCACAGAGGGAACACCGGCACGTTACCCTTCTGTTCAAGCACCCCAACCGGGCCTGACCGGCGCGGATGCGGCTGTCAGGGATCGGCGAGACCCGTGCCCTGCGGCAGGCCAAGTTTCTGCTCGAATGCAAAGGCGAACAGCTCGGCATCGTTGTTGAACCCGAGCTTCTTCATCGCCGAAAGCCGCTGCCGGCTGATGGTACTGACGGTCCGCCGCAGCTGCGCGGCGATCTCCGTGATCGAGGGGCCGGACACATAAAGGCGCAGCACCTCAAGTTCCTTGGGCGACAACACCGACAGTGATCGCTCGCGCCCGGCCTCCAGCAGGCACGACGCCAGTGCCGGGTCGAGATAGAGACGCCCGGCAAGCACGGTATCCACCGCGTCACGCACGCTGCCCACGCCGCTGGCCTTGTGCGCCAGCCCGCGCACCCCGGCACGCAGTGCCATCTGCAGCGAGGTGGCATTGGTGATCATGGTGGACAGGACCACCGGCACATCAGGGTGATTGCGACTCAGTGCCTGCAGCATCGCCTGCCCATCGGACCGGTTGCTGCCGGGCATCGAAAAATCGGTGACCACCAGATCAACCGGCTCGCTGGCCAGGATCGAGAGCAGCTGTTCGGCGCAGTGTGCCTCCGCCACGACACGGTGCCGACCGCCCGCCTCGATCACCACGCGCATCCCCAGCAGTACGATCGGGTGATCGTCCGCGATGGCGATTCGAGTAAGCATGCTTGATATTCCCAACTGAAAACGCCGCAGTGCGCGACCACCAAACTAAATAATCATCAAGGCCAGCGTCAACTTGACAACGCACATTTTCCAACAATCCTCAAACACATAAGCGCGCTTGAGAATTCAATTAATTGCATGCACTGGAAAATACATCGGAATCGCACTCGATTTTCCCAAAAGTTTCATGGATCAGGCGCCGCCAATCCGGTCATATGGAGCCCCCGATCATTCACCGCGCCACACCCATGGTCCGATTCCGCCGCACCTCGTTCGAGGATCCCAGGGCGCCATTCGCTGTTTCGCCCTCCTCGCGGACACCGATCACGCACGCCTCGCTGCCCAGCGCTGCGCTGCCGTTCGTGCAGCAGATTCGCGTATTCCTGGCAGGTGACGGTCCAGCGCCACGCAGGCCGGTCCATGCCGCCGTCATCCACGACGACGCCATCGTCTGCTGGCTGGATGCGAAGGACGACAGGATGATGACCACCGCGCCCGCGCCGATCGCACTGACGCTGCTGCAGAAGCTGCTGGCAGACGAGCATCCGCCATTGCGCCTGGCACCGGCGACGCGCGAGATGTTCATGCAGCGCGCGACGGTGTCCAGCAATCTGCCGCTGCGCCCGACGCTGTGGAACATCGGCCTGGCCGCCACACGGCTCGACCGGCCGATGCAGCCGTTGGCCACGGACATGAAACTGCGCCTGCGCCGCTGGCCTGATTTCCGCATCCTCGCCCACCGGCACGATCATTTCCGCCTGTGCGCGCTGCTGATCAAGCAGGGCGCTTCGGTGCAGGCCTGCTGCGAGATCCTGGATCTGCCACCGCGCCAGGTGCAGTCGTTCTTCAATGCTGCCTTCCTCACCGCCTACGCCTTTCCGGTCATGGGCGAGGACCTGCCCGTCCGTCCCTCGCCCACTGACGGGCTCGTCAGCCTGTGGCGCCAACTTCGTATCCGCTGGAGTGCATGACCGTGCGTGAGCACAAGATCGTAGTAATGGGGCCTCTTGGTGCCGGCAAATCCACCCTGGTGCAGACCCTCACGCACGGAAAGGCGGTGGTGACCGAGGCCCGCAACACCGACCCCAGCGTAGGCAAGGAATACACCACCGTAGCGATGGATTACGGCGACATCGACCTGCCCGGCGGTGACCGGCTGCGCCTGTATGGCTCACCGGGCCAGGAACGCTTCTCCTACATCTGGCCGATCCTGCTGGCAGGTGCCGAAGGCGCCATCGTGCTGGTGGATGGAAGCACCGGCGTGGACGCCACGCTCGCCGGCCAGCACCTGAAGGCCATCGCCGACACCGCGCCCACACTGCCGGTGGTCATCGGCATCACCAAATGTGGCCGCACCGACGACCCTCTGTTGCCGCACTGGCAGGCATGGCTGGGCGAACACGCGCCGCACCTGCCCGCGCTGCCGTTGGACCCGCGTGACATGAAGCAGGCGATCACCGCCATGGACCTGCTGATGAGCCAGATCGAATGCAACGCCATGGCGACCGCGCATGAATGACACCGCCTGCACCACGTCGGCGCTGGACACACTGGCGCGCGACGTCTCCGGCGTACAGGCCATCGTCGTCGCCAGCGCCGATGGCTTCGCGCTGGCCCAGACCGGCCCGAAGGGCAGCGTTGCCGACCGGCTGGCGGCGATGACCAGCTCGATGCTGGGCCTGGCAAGCGCGCTCGGCCGCGAGCTGCGCTTTGGCGAGCTGGACACGCTGATCCTCGACGCTGCCGGCGGCAAAGTGCTGATGCTGGCCATTCCAGGCGCACAGCAGCGCCTGCTGATGACGGCCTGCGATCACAGCTGCGTCATCGGCAATGCGCTCTGGCATGCCAAGCAATGCGTACGCACGCTGGCCGACACCACGTACCGATGAATGTCTCTCTCATTGCTCAAACGACTCTTTACTTCCAAACACCCGCAACGGACGACTGAAATGAATATCGCCATCAACAAATGCCTGGACGCGCTCATGCAGATCAACGGCGCCCAAGCCGTCGCACTGGTCGACTACGAGAGCGGCATGCTGCTCGGCGAGGCCGGCTCGGGTGTGGATATGGAACTGGCCGCGGCCGGCAACACCGAGGTACTGCGCGCGAAGATGAAGACGGCCGAAGCACTGAACCTCAATGACAGCATCGAGGACATCCTCATCACCCTGGGCCGCGCCTACCACGTGCTGCGCCCGGTGTCGGCCAAGAAGGGCCTGTTCTTCTACGTCGTCCTGGACCGGCAGAAGGCCAACCTCGCCCTCGCCCGCCGCATGGTGCTTGACGTGGAAACTTCGCTGGCGCTGTAACGCCCCGCCAGCGAAGCACATGGAGGGGGATGGGGATGGGCACACCGGGGCCGTCGGGGAGGCGGCCCCGGTCTGTTGACGTCGTCCTGCAGCTGTTCCTGCACACGAGGCAGCGCCATGCGTCAATCCTGCGCACTACCGGCAAACGAAATGCAGCCCCCCCGGGCGCGCCCCGGGGTGGGTGTTGCCGTTGCCGCGGCATTGATCGCCGTGTACGCGCTGATCCTGGTCGCGCCGAACGCAGGCACGCACGCCAGCCTCACCCCGCTTCACAGCACTTTTTCCAGCCTCGCCACCGCAATCGCAGCGGTGGAAGCGAGCTATGCCGACGTGTCTGCGCAGATCACCGACCGGCATCTCGGGCTGCCGGCCAGCGCGAGGTTCTGCAGGCATCTCACGTTGAGCCTGCCCGCGACAGGCCACGCCCGCCTCGCCTGCGAACTGCGCCCGGCGGCGGGTGTGCACGGCACGCTGGTGCTGCTGCGCAGCCCGCAGGGCGCGTGGCGCTGCGTGGCCCATGTGAGCCACCCGCACCTGCTGCCGGCGGCATGCAGCCCGTCATCATCTGAATAATTGTAAAAACGCGCAGAAAAGCCACTTTTACCATTTTTTGAATATCGATCCGCATGCCCTGGTGATTATCTATTGGCACGCTCTGGAACATTCATTCCACAGCCACCCATCCAATGAACAAGCCCAAGGAGGATCATGATGAATAACAAGATGACGCACGCAGCGCTCATGCCGCAACGCAATTCCCGGCAGAAAGGCTTCTCGCTCATCGAACTGATGGTGGTGGTCGCCATCATCGGCATTCTGGCGATGATCGCGCTGCCCCAGTATCAATCCTTCTCCGCCAAATCCAAGCTCGCCGCAGCACTTGCGGAAGTCGCTCCCGGCAAGGTTGGTGTGGAAGCCTTGTTCGCAGAAGGCGCTGATGTCAGCGGCGGCGTGGAGCCGGCCATGGTTGGCTTGCCGGACGCAGGGTCTCGCTGCACTTCGTTTGACGTCACTCTGGACATCCTGGGCGGCACCGGCAGCCTGATCTGCAATTTGAAAGACGACTCCGCCTACGGCGTGGGTGGTTTCAGCCTGAGTCTTGTCCGGGACGCTTCCGGCAAGTGGGATTGCCAGAGCGACGTCGATGACAAAAACGTTCTGCCAGAGCCCTGCCGCGGCTGAGCGCCGACAACGAATGCGGTGGGTGGGACGCTGCATGCGTTACTGCCGCAGAGCGGCTGAACAGCCTGCCTCAACCACGAGCATGAGCATTTCCGCCCCCGCCCTTCTCAAGCCATTGGGTTCCATCGCCTCGACGGTGCCGACGTCCTTTCATCCATTTCAGAGGAAACCCTCATGAGATCCTGCAGCACTCCCGCGTCGGGCGAGCCACGGCACAAATCCAGGCAGAAAGGCTTTTCGCTGATCGAACTGATGATCGTGGTTGCGATCATCAGCATCCTGGCAATGATTGCGTTGCCTCAGTATCAGAAGTTCGCAGCACGCGCGAAGGTGGCCGCCGCACTTTCCGAACTGGCTACCGGGAAAGTCGGCCTTGAAATGCTGCTGGCAGAAGAAGAAGTGTCTGGCGCATTGATGCCTGAGGACATAGGCCTTCCTCCGAAAGGGTCGCAATGTGAAAGGTTCGAAGTGACCAGCTCCGAGCTCTTCTGCTTCATCAAGCCCGACTCCGTCCTGCAGAGTTCGTTCATCAATCTGAGGCGCGAACTGTTTACCAACGAATGGACCTGCCATAGCGACCCTGTTACGGAAGAATTCCTCCCGGCCTCATGCCGCAGATGACATCCCCATCTGGATTCAGCGGGATGTCGAGTGGTGACGGCGATGTCGTTGTCATCGATCCCGCGTCACCGTCCTTTGCCCAGCAAGCCCCACCCACCTTCATCACTTCGCATGCATGCCGACAGCGATTCATCTGCTTTCCCGCCTGTGACTCTTACTCTGCCGACTTACCCGAGCAGCGGCCCCGGAAACCATTCCGCCACCCTCGTCATCGCCGATGCCAATCCGTGGGTGCGCCAGGAGCTGGGAGCGCATATCCGGCCCCTCCTCGCCCCTCAAGCGGTGCAGGACGCACGCTCGCCTTCCGAAGTTCTGATGCGGGTCGCCGATCCCAGCTGCAGGATGCTGGTGATCGATCCCTGCATGCCAACCCTCGGCCAGACCGACGGGGTGCCATTGCTTCGTCGCATCTGCTGCCTGCGCCGTGACCTGCACATCCTCGTGCTCGCCCGGCACCCGCAGCAACTGCTGCGCGACAAGGCGTTCCCGAGGCAGATCGCGCATGTCCACGGCAAGAACATCCATGCCAGCTGGCTGTGGCGCCGCATCGAACGGGCGCTGGCAGAAAGCGAAGCGGCCTAGCCGCAGCTACCGGAAGCACCGGACTTTCAATGACTGAAGTGCACCGCATCCAGCGTGTTGCCCAGCGCTTCCACGCGCACGGTGCTGTCCTGGCCGGTGCGACGATGGTGGTCACAGGCGCGCTCGACCGCAGCATCGAATGCGGCGGCGCCGCTGGGGAAGGGTTCGGCCACGCCGGCGACCGGATCCAGTACGGACCAATGGGCGGCAGCACATTTGACGGTAAAGACCATGTCGAGCTCCTTGAAGGTAAGCAGGCGGCGAGACCAGGGCCGCCCGTGGTTGCCGCCCACCCTAGGTACCCGGTCAGAGAGTTCCTATCGGATTAATACGAAAAATCCTAATTGGAAGCGCAGAACACGACCCCCATCACATCCCTGAGTCGGTTTAGTGAAGGATTTCCGTGACCCTTGTCACGAAGTCAGGAGAGCTTCACACTACGCTCACCAACAGGGGGCCCCTTCCACATGCGCACCTCACTTCCGCTGCAGCGCTCGACCTTGCTCAAGTTCTACTTCGTGGCCAGTTATCTGATCCTGCTGGAAGAAGTAGTGCGCGCCAGCATCAGCTGAGCGCTTGTTGCCCGGCGCGATGAGGCCGACACTGAGGCCCCCGGACCCGGAACAACGCCAATGAAGATCCCCCTCCTGCCGGTGCTGTTCGCGCTGGTGCTGGCCGGCTGCACCCCTCCGCACGCAGCACCTGCGCGCAGTGCCGCCCCCCCTGCGCCGGTGGTTGGCGGTGATCGCGATGCCCACGGCTGCATCGGCTCGGCCGGCTACCAGTGGTGCCAGCGCAGCGAGCGCTGCGAACGCCCGTGGGAACTGGCCCAGGCCCAGGGCATCGCGCATACGGCTGAAGCCATCGATGCCTGGTGCGCGCTGCCGCCCACGCCCGCGCGGAAGTAGAATTTCCCCATGTCCAACCTCAGCCCCCTGCCCCACCTTGCGCCGGGCCGCTACCGCCATTTCAAGGGCGGTCTGTACGAAGTGATCGATATCGTGCGCAGCAGCGAAACGCTGCAGCCGCAGGTGCTCTACCGCGCACTTTATGGCGAACGCGGCCTGTGGATACGCCCGTATGCCATGTTCGTCGAGCAGGTGTCCGGCGCGCACGGCCCGCAGCCGCGCTTCGCCCGCATCGACGACTGAGCGCCCCTCACATCGTCCCTACGCCGCACCTGCGCATGCTGGCGCGCCTTCACCTCCTGATGTTCTCATGCGCCTGGTTTCTGTCGCAGTTCTGCTGGTGTTGGCCGTCGGCTCTGCCCGTGCTGACGACTCATCCGTGCCCGGCTTCGACCGGCCGGGCTTGGGTTTTTCAACCGATACGGTCAAGCCCAAGGGGGTGGCGATGGAATTCGGATTCCCCACCTACGAACGTGCCCACGATGCGTCGGGCACCTCCCGTGAGGTGACCAGCTCTGTTCTGCTACGCACCGGCCTGACCGAGGCGATGGAACTGCAGGTTCAAGCGTCCCCCTGGAACCGCCGTCGAGTCACGGCTGCTGGGACTGCGGCAACTACCGACCAAGGCAGAGGTGACACGGCGGTATCGCTTAAGTGGGCCGGACCGGGGAGCACGGAAACGACCTCCTGGGCCTTGCGTGCTTCGGCCGTTGTGGACACCGGCAGGTCTTCATTCAGCGATGGGCGTCAGTACGCGCTGGCAGCCAGCATCGAACACCAGCTGAGCGACCGCTGGACGAGCGCCTTCTATGCCAGCCATCAGCGCAGCGCAGGCGTCCACGGTTCCACTTGGTCACCCAGCGTATCGTTGCAGGCAACCGAGCGGTTGGGCATATTCGTCGAGGCTGGCTACACGGCCAAGAGCGATGCACCACATGAGGTGCTCGCAGGCGCTGGCGTCACCTGGGCGCTCACCCCACGGATCCAGTTCGATGCATCGTTCGATGCGGGACTGGATGAAGAAAGCCCGGACCTGCAGGCCGGGCTCGGTCTTTCGGTGTTTCTCGACTGAGGGGATGAACACCCCTTCTCACCTTGCCGCGCTAGGTGACCTTCTTGGCCACCGTCATACCGAGCAGGAACAACACAACGGCGATGATGATGCCGGCCCAGAACAGGAACTTGGCGATGCCGACCGATGCGCCGGCAATACCGCCAAATCCGAGGGCGCCGGCAATAAGGCCGATGATGGCAAAGATGATGGCCCACTTGATCATATCGATCCTTTCCCCGACAGGGTGTTCGAACGGTATGAACAGGTTAAGCCGCCTGCGATGCCCGTCCTGTGAGCGTGCCGCGCGCGCGGCGTGAACGCTCAGCGCGACCGCAAAGGCGATGAACACGCTGCCCAGCAGCCGCTCGAAACGTCCGCAGTACGGGGCGTGCATGCGCTGGTGCCTCTGTGCTGCAATGGCGCTTCCTGCATGGAGACGCGCATGAAGACTCTGGGCCTGATCGGCGGCATGAGCTGGGAAAGCTCGGCGCAGTACTACCGCCTCATCAACGAGGACGTCCGCCAGCGGCTTGGCGGCGCGCACTCGGCGCAGCTGCTGCTATGGTCGGTCGATTTCGCGCACATCAAGCAGCTGCAGCACGACGGTGACTGGGATGCGTTGGGCGCAGAGATGATCGATGCCGCACGCCGCCTGCAGGCCGGTGGCGCCGACCTGCTGGTGCTCTGCACCAACACCATGCACAAGCTGGCACCGCAGCTGGAGGCCGCCTGCCCGCTGCCCCTGCTGCACATCGCCGACCCGACCGCCGAGGCGATCCAGCGTGCAGGCCTGCGCACGGTCGGCCTGCTCGGCACGGCCTTCACCATGGAAGAGGATTTCTACCGCGGGCGGCTGCTCGAGCGTTTCGGGCTGCAGGTGCTGATACCCGAGGCGGACGATCGCCGCGAGGTACACGACATCATCTACCGCGAACTGATTGCCGGGGTGATCAGCGACGCCTCACGCCAGATCTATGTGGAGGTGATCAAGCGCCTGGTGGCGCGCGGTGCCGAAGCGATCATCCTGGGCTGTACCGAGATCATGCTGCTGGTACGCGACCGGGACAGCCCCGTGCCGCTGTTCGACACCACCACCCTGCACGCCCGTGCCGCCGTGGACGCCGCCCTGCCAAACGATTTGTAGAGGCGAGCTTGCTCGACTCTGCGACCTGTTATGCGCGATACCGGGCGTTCAGGCCGGTGCCTCAAGTTCCCTTATCATCGACGCACATCCGATCAGACCGGCTCTCTCCCCGTACCCGTCACCGGCTGTCGCGGCGGGCATGCTGGTCGATGCGCGGACCACGACGACCACAGGGGGTTGCGTTGATCAGCAGTACCGTCATTCATCGCTCGGCCGGCACAGGTGCGGCCGACGTGCAGGTCCTGGACACGACGTTCAAGGGCAAGCGTATTTTCGTGGCCTGGGGCCTGCGTGGGCACGAGCTGACCCGCGAAGCCGAACCGGCCGATACCGTTGCCGCGCGACAGGCATTGCAACGCGAATCACGGCAGGTCAATGGACCGCGCAGCGGCGAAGTGTTCATTGCCAGTCAGTCCGGCGTGGCCATCAGCGTATACCGCATGCTGACCGAAGCCCGCAGCGGCGATGCCGTGTTCTTCCTGTGTGATTCGCCGCCGGTGGTCGACTGGCTGGTATCTGCATTGGAAGTGCAGGCGGGCTGAAGCGCCGCGCAGGGGTCTTCTGTAGTGTCGGGCTTGCTCGACTGCTGCTGCGAATGGCAGTCGAGCAAGCTCGACGCTAGCCAAGCGGACAATCAGTCGAAGCGGTGCAGCAATCGATGCCGTCGCCAACAAAAAAGCCCACGCATCGCTGCGCAGGCTTTCTGTTTCATCACAGTGGTCGGGACGGCCGGATTCGAACCGACGACCCTCTGCCCCCCAGGCAGATGCGCTACCAGGCTGCGCTACGCCCCGACTGATGCTGCGATGTGCCCGCCAGTGCGGCGGGCCGTGAAGTATAGCGGATTACGCGGGGTTTGGGATCACCGGCGAAGCAATTGCAGCACTTCTTCCAGCTCCATGCGTACCTGCTTGATGATCTGGTTGCTCAACGCCGATTCCTCGCGCGCATCCGGACCCTTCAGGCGCAGGCGCGCGCCACCGATGGTGTAGCCCTGTTCGTACAGCAGGCTGCGGATCTGCCGCACCATCAGCACGTCGTGGCGCTGGTAGTAGCGGCGGTTGCCACGGCGCTTGGCCGGCTCAAGGCTGGGAAATTCGGTTTCCCAGTAGCGCAGCACGTGCGGCTTGACGTCGCACAGCTCGCTTACCTCACCAATGGTGAAGTAGCGCTTGGCCGGGATCGGCGGTAGTTCGCGGTTACTGCCCGGATCCAGCATAAGCTTCCACCCTCTCCTTGAGCTTCTGGCCCGGACGGAAGGTGACCACCGTACGGGCGGAAATCGGAATTTCCTCGCCGGTCTTGGGGTTGCGACCCGGGCGCTGGTTCTTGCGCCGCAGATCGAAATTACCGAAGCCGGCCAGCGGCGCATCGGTCCACGGCATCGGCGTGCGGCAGCCATCGCGG
>NZ_JBNNHG010000032.1:0-2936 GCF_050268705.1 Stenotrophomonas sp. NPDC077659
GAGACCGACGACCCGCATGCGGCCGATCTCTACCAGGTCGGCACGCTGGCGCAGGTGCTGCAGCTGCTGAAGCTGCCTGACGGCACCATCAAGGTGCTGGTGGAAGGCCTGTCGCGCGTGCAGGTCACCCATGTCGACGAGCGTGATGGCGCGCTGCACGGCCAGGCCGTGGAGATCGACGCGGCCGACCCGCGCGAACCGCGCGAGATCGAGGCCATCGCCCGCTCGCTGATGTCGCTGTTCGAGCAGTACGTCAAGACCAACCGCAAGCTGCCGCCGGAGCTGCTGCAGACCCTGTCCGGCATCGATGAACCCGCCCGCCTGGCCGACACCATCGCCGCGCACATCAGCGTGCGCCTGGCCGACAAGCAGCGCCTGCTGGAAACGCTGGCCGTGGGCGAGCGCCTGGAAATGCTGGTCGGCCTGGTCGATGGCGAGATCGACGTGCAGCAGATGGAAAAGCGCATCCGCGGCCGCGTGAAGTCGCAGATGGAAAAGAGCCAGCGCGAGTACTACCTCAACGAACAGATGAAGGCCATCCAGAAAGAACTGGGTGATCTGGACGACGCGCCGGGCGAGCTGGAGGAACTGGCCCGCAAGATCGCCGAAGCCGGCATGCCCAAGCCGGTGGAAGCCAAGGCGCGCAACGAGCTGAACAAGCTCAAGCAGATGTCGCCGATGTCGGCCGAAGCGGCCGTCGTGCGCAATTACCTGGAATGGCTGCTGGGCGTGCCGTGGAAGAAGCGCACCAAGGTGCGCAAGGACCTGAAGGCCGCGCAGGACACCTTGGACGCCGACCACTACGGCCTGGAGAAGGTCAAGGACCGCATCCTGGAATACCTGGCGGTGCAGTCGCGCGTGAAGCAGATGAAGGGTCCGATCCTGTGCCTGGTCGGTCCGCCGGGCGTGGGCAAGACCTCGCTGGGTCAGTCGATCGCCAAGGCCACCAACCGCAAGTTCGTGCGCATGTCGCTGGGCGGCGTGCGTGACGAAGCCGAGATCCGTGGCCATCGCCGCACCTACGTTGGTTCCATGCCAGGCCGCATCGTGCAGAACCTCAACAAGGTCGGCAGCCGCAACGCGCTGTTCGTGCTCGATGAGATCGACAAGATGTCGATGGACTTCCGTGGCGATCCGTCCTCGGCGCTGCTGGAAGTGCTCGACCCTGAGCAGAACAACGCCTTCAACGACCACTACCTGGAAGTAGACCTGGACCTGTCCGAAGTGATGTTCGTGGCGACCTCCAACTCGCTCAACATTCCCGGCCCGCTGCTGGACCGCATGGAAGTGATCCGCATCCCCGGCTATACCGAGGATGAGAAGCTCAACATCGCCACCCGCTACCTGTCGCCGAAGCAGATCAAGGCCAATGGCCTGAATCCGGAAGAGCTGGAAATCGGCAGCGATGCGATCCAGGACATCGTGCGCTATTACACGCGCGAATCCGGCGTGCGCAACCTGGAGCGCGAGATCGCCAAGATCTGCCGCAAGGTGGTGAAGGAAATCGCGCTGGCCGGCCCGCAGCCGGTAAAGGCGAAGAAAGGTGCGAAGAAGGCCAGGGCCTTGGTCAGCGTCACCAGCAGGAACCTGGACAAGTACCTGGGCGTGCGTCGCTTCGATTTCGGTCGCGCCGAAGAAGCCAACGAGATCGGCCTGGTCACCGGCCTGGCCTGGACCGAAGTGGGTGGCGATCTGCTGCAGATCGAATCGACCCTGGTGCCGGGCAAGGGCCAGCTGATCCTGACCGGCCAGCTCGGCAACGTAATGAAGGAATCGGCGTCGGCAGCGCTGTCGGTGGTGCGTTCGCGCGCCGTCGGGTTCGGCATCGATGCCGACTTCCTGCAGAAGCACGACGTGCATGTGCACGTGCCCGATGGCGCCACGCCCAAGGACGGCCCCAGTGCGGGCGCGGCGATGGTCACCTCGCTGGTGTCGATGCTGAGCAAAGTGCCGGTGCGTGCCGACGTGGCGATGACCGGTGAGATCACCCTGCGCGGCCGCGTCACCGCCATCGGTGGCCTGAAGGAGAAGCTGTTGGCGGCACTACGTGGCGGAATCCGCACGGTCATCATCCCCGAGGAGAACCGCAAGGATCTGGCCGACATCCCGGCCAACGTCACCCGCGATCTGCAGATCGTGCCGGTGAAATACATCGAGGAAGTGCTGGACCTGGCGCTGGAGCGTCCGCTGGCTCCGAAGAAGGCGCGCAAGAGTGCGCAGCGCGTCACGGTGCGCAGCAAGGCCAAACCAAGTGGAAACGCGCGCGTCAAGCATTGACGCGTGCGGCTGAAATGCCCGAAACCCGCGTCGTTGCTGGCTTTCCAGCTTGCGTGGGGGTAGGGGCGCTGGTATAAAAGCAGCACCCGCGAATGAGTGATCGCAGCCTGGTGGTCACTGAATTCGGCGAACAGTTTCCACATGGCGGCCGTGCGCGCATCGCGTGCGGTTGCTTCCCTGTCGAATAAGCGGAACCCACCGCCAAAGGAGTTGTACAGAATGAACAAGACCGAATTGATCGATGCCGTTGCTGAAGCCGCCGACCTGACCAAGGCCGAGTCCAGCCGCGCTGTCGATGCCGTCGTTGCTGCCGTCACCAAGGCGCTGAAGGACGGCGATGCGGTCACCCTGGTTGGCTTCGGTACCTTCCAGGTCCGCGACCGTGCCGCACGCACCGGCCGCAACCCGAAGACCGGCGACACCATCAAGATCGCTGCTTCGAAGAATCCGTCGTTCAAGGCTGGTAAGGCCCTGAAGGATGCTGTAAACTAAGCGGCTCGCTGGGGTGCTTAGCTCAGCGGTAGAGCGTCTCCTTTACACGGAGAGGGTCGGGGGTTCGAAACCCTCAGCACCCACCACAGCACCGCAGTAAAAGTTTGAGTGTGGAGCGGTAGTTCAGCTGGTTAGAATGCTGGCCTGTCACGCCGGAGGTCGCGCGT
>NZ_JBNNHG010000032.1:3031-33807 GCF_050268705.1 Stenotrophomonas sp. NPDC077659
TAGAATGCTGGCCTGTCACGCCGGAGGTCGCGGGTTCGAGTCCCGTCCGCTCCGCCAGCAGAGTTTGAAGTGTCATCGAAGATGCCCGTCGGTCCTGGACCTGCGGGCATTGTGCTTTCTGGCCGTCGGGATTTCCGCCGCGCGTGGTGCGGGGCTACCGCTCGAATGCGTTCACGCATGCCAGAACGGCGTCCACACTCATATGCCGCTGCACCGACGCCTGCAGCGCCGCCAGCCCCGGAAATGCATCGGCTTCCAGCGCGCGGGCGAACAGCACGGGCAGCTGATCCAGCTCGCGCAGCCACAGCCCCGCACCCGCCGCCTGCAGTCGCGCAGCGTGGTCGAACTGGTCGTAATCCAGCGGGTACACCAGCGATGGCACGCCGGCGCGCAGGGCGTGGTACATCACACCCGCGCCGCCGTGGTGCAGCACGCGGTCGTAGCGGTGCAGGTAGCGTGCGTAATCGACGAAGGGCAGCCGGTGCAGGTTGGGCAGCGGCTGCAGTGCGGCGCTCTCTTCGTGCTGATGGCCATCACTGACGTGTATCTGCCAGTCTGGATGCAGCGCCGCCAGCCTCGCTGCTGCCTCGGCCAGGCGCGGTTTGACCCAGTCCTGATGGGTGCCGGCGGTGACCAGCAGATGCCGCGCGTCCTCCACGAAGGGCGGTGCCGCATGGGCGCTGTCGGGGGTGTGCAGCATCGGTCCGATGAACTGCAGCGCCTGCGGCCAGGTACGCGGGAATTCCAGTTCGGGCACGCCCAGCGCAAGGATGCATTCGGCCGAATACACCCGCTCGCTGCCATCGGTGCGGTAGATCGAGGGCACGCCCAGGCGCTGCATGGCCGGGCGCTGCCAGGCGTGCACCCCGCGCTTGAACAGACGGATCAGCTGACGACCACCGGCGTGCTGCAGCGCCTGCCAGCCCGTGCGCGCCGGGCGCATGCCGCCGAGATACGGTGGCGGGCCATCCACGCAGTCCAGCACGCAGGGCGAGGGCAGGCTGGTCCACCAGCGGATGCCGAGCTCGGCGGCCAGCATCCCTGCCGGCGGCAGGGTGAAATCGACGATCACCAGATCTGGACGCGCGTGCTGCCAGCGCTGCTGCAGGGCGTGCCGCATCTGTTCCATCAACCGCAGGGCCTGGGTCAGCTGGGCGTGCAGGCGCAGCGGGTTGGCCTTGACCGGTCTGGCGGGATTGGCAATCTGCCACAACGCCGCTTCCTGCGCTGCCGACAACAACACGTCACCATCCAGCCCGCTGGCGCAGATCGCCGCCTGTGCGCCGGGGGTGCTCAATACGGTCACCTCATGCTGCGCCTGCAGCTGGCGTGCGATGGCCAGAACAGGGTGCAGATGGCCACTGTACGGCGGGGCCAGCAGTTCGATCTTCATGCGTGTTCCTGCTGCAGGCGTGCGGCCAGTTCACTGGCGATGGCGCGCACGGCCGGCTGCTGCAGATAGTCCATGTGGCCGCTGTCGATCCATTGCCGCGTACCGCGCCAGCCCAGCCGCGAGACCCAGTCCCGGCGCCCGACCAGCACCTGCAGGTGCGCCACGACGGGCGCCCGGCGCGCCACCGGCCCGTAGGCCAGCACGCTGCAGCGCTGCATCAGCGCAGGTGGCAGGTCCAGGTTGGCCAGCAGTTCCAGCCCGCAGCTGCCGACCAGCAGCAGCGTGTGCGGTGCGGCCTGCAGCAGCCGGGTCATCGCCGGGGCATGGGCTGCGGAGAAAGCGGGCTGGCGCGAACGCAGGTAATGGCGGGAGTTATGAACGCTGGCGGCCAGCAGTGCAGCAGGCCGGTGTTCGGGCGTGGCCGCGTCATACGGGAAATTGCAGGGGTGCAGCGTGCGTCCCGGGGCCAGCAGGGCTTCGCCGAACGCGCGCTGGACTGGGCTCAGCGCACAGCGCGCCGGATCACTCTGCCCGGTCAGGAATGCCAGCTGCAGCTGCGTGGCGGCATCGGGCATCTCTTCAGCCTCCCCGGAAATCATCATTGGCGCGCACCTGGTACAGCCGCGTGCGCCAGCGGATGCGGCGCAGGCAGAGCGCATGCAGCAGGTGCATGGGCTGCAGCAGTTCGGCCAGCAGCGAGGTCAATGGGTGGTGCCGACTCTGGCCTGTGGCGCGGCACTGCAGGTGCCGCAGCAGGCCCGCGCGCAGCAGCAGTACCAGCGCGGCCACGAGGGCCGGCAGGCTGATCGGCGGCAGCACGGCCAGTACCAGCAGCGCCCACAGCAGCAGCGGGGGAAGACCATGCAGCACGCCGATCAGCAGGCGCACGCGGGGGGATTCGTCGCGCAGCAGCAGTACCGCGAACAGCATCCAGCGATGCATCTGCTGGCGGTAGCGCTGCAGGGTGGGCACGTGCGTCTGCACGTCCACCGTCGCGGTGGACTGGAACAGGCGCGCACCCTGCCGGCGCAGTGTGCGGGCCAGGGCGAGGTCATCGGCCAGCATCCGCAGCAGCGGCGTGAACCCGCCCAAGGCGCGCAGGCGATCGCTGCGCAGCGCGTAGCACATGCCATTGATCGACAGCGGCGCAAGCCACGGCAGCAGGCCGAGGTAGGTCAGCACGGCATTGTTGTTGACGAACTGCGCCATCAGGCGTGCCCCCGGCGCGCCGTCATCGCGGTAGCAGGGCAGGGCGGTGACCAGATCGGCACCGGCCGTGTCCAGTTCATCCACCAGCTGCGCCAGCGCCGCCGCCGACAGCCGTGCGTCATCGTCCAGCACCAGCAGCACCGGTTCCCGCACCTGCGGCAGCACCGCGTCCAGTTTGAAGGTCTTCGGGTTGGTCCCTTCTGGCGCGGGCGGGTAATGCAGGCAGGTGATGAGGCGGCCCGGATGTGCGGCGCGCAGCGCCTCGGCGGTGGCCCGCCCGGTGCCGTCAGCCTCGTCCAGCAGCCAGTGGAAGTGCGCGCCGGGCAGCGCCTGCAGGGTGTGCTGCAGCACCTGCGCCAGCAACGGGTCGCCGCCGAGGATGGGTTGCAGGATGGCCACGCCGCGCCCGTCGTGGCCATCGGCTGCCTGCTGCCGTGGTGGGCGCTGGCCGAGGATGCGCAGCGCGCCAGCGGCCTTCATGGCCATCAGTAGAAGGTACAGGCCCGACAGTGCCAGGCTGGCCAGCGATCCGGCATCCAGGCTCAGGCTGCCCATTGCGCACGCTCCTCATCGATGAAGCGTTCGATACCGTCCTCCAGTGGGACCTGCGGCGGCCCCAGATCGGCCAGCATGCGCTGCGGATTGAAGGTTTTTGAATAGGCGAAGGCGGCAACACCGAAACGGGTGATCGGCGGTTCGCTGGGCAGGCGCAGGGCGCGCCAGCCGGCTTCGATCACGCTGGCCATGCGCAGGGCCAGCGTGGCCGGCACGCGGCGGCGTGGAACAGGCAGCTGCAGGGCGGCCAGCAATCGCTGCAGCAGGGCGTGCAGATCCACCGGCTGGGCGTTGGTCAGGTTGTAGGCGGGCGCCAGCTGCGGGGCCCGGGCGGCGCGCAGCAGGTACTCCACCAGGGTGTCGATATGGATCAGGTCCATCCGTGGTGGGCCGCCGGGGCTGACCAGCAGCGGCACGCCGCCGCGGCGCGCGGCCGCCAGCAGGCGTGGCAGCAGCACGGTATCACCCGGGCCGAACACCGCGCGCGGGCGCAGGATGCAGGACGGGCCCTCGTAGCCGGCCAGCAGGCGCTCGGCCTCGGCCTTGCTGCGCGCGTAGTCATTCAGGAACGCCGGGCCGATCGGGCTGTCTTCGTCCAGCCCGTACTGGTGGGCTTCGCGGTAGAACACGGCGGTGCTGGACACCAGCAGCAGGCGTGGATGGCCGACGCGGCGGCAGAAGTCGATCACCTGGGCCGTGGTATCCACGTTCTGGCGGCGGAACTGTGCCGGGCTGCCCCATGGGGCGACGCGGGCGGCGGCATGCACCACCACGTCGGGCAGGAACGGCAGCTCGAACGGCTGCGACAGGTCGCGTGCGGCGTAGTGGGCCAGCGGCAGCGACCGTCGGGCGACGCCGAAGGCCTGCACGCCGGGCTCGTCGGCCAGGCGGCGCAGCAGGGCGCCCCCGACGAAGCCGGAGGCACCAGTGACCAGGATGCGCATGGACGTGTTCCTCCTTGTGCCGGTGACGCGCCACCGCCGGTGCAGGCGCCCGGGTGACCCCCCAGTATGCGCCGGGCGGCACGCGTGCGCCCACCACGGCCGGCGCGCAGCTGCCGCGTGCAGGGCGCAGATCCTTGTCCTGCCTGACTCCGCGCCGTTTTTGGTGCGGGCCGCGAAGCGGGTTACACTGCCGGGCTCGCCACTCAGGCCATGTGATTCCTCACCATGCTGCAGAAACTCCGCGACAAGACCTCAGGCTGGATCGTCACCGTGATCCTGGGGCTGCTGATGATTCCGTTCCTGTTCGTGATCGACAACAGCTACCTCGGTGGTGTCGGCGCACAGAACGTGGCCAAGGTTTCGGCACCGCCGACCTGGTGGCGCTCGGCGCCGTCGTGGTGGCCGGTGCGCATGCTGTGGCAGCACCACGAGATCAGCGCGCAGGATTTCCGCACCCGCTTCGAGCAGGAGCGCATGCGTGAGCGCCAGCAGCAGGGCGAGAATTTCGACCCGCGCGCCTTCGAGAGCACCGAGAACAAGCTGGCCGTGCTCGACCAGCTGATCGACGAGCAGGTCGTGCGCCTGGTGGGCGAGCAGGCTGGCGTGGTTGTCGGCGACGGTGCAGTGCGCGACTACATCCTGACCATCCCGGCCTTCCTCGGCAGCGATGGCAAGTTCAATGAAAACAACTACCGGCTGGCGCTGGGCGGTGGCAATCCGCCGCGTACCCCGGCGCAGTTCCAGGAGGAAGTGCGTGCCAGCCTGCAGCAGTCGGTGATTCCGGCCGGCCTGCAGAACTCGGGCTTCGTCACCCAGGCCGAGACCGAGCGTCTGCTGAAGCTGCTGGGCGAAACCCGTGACGTTGAACTGGTCGCGCTGCCGGACGTTGCGGCCGATACCGCGCCGGTCACCGACGCGCAGATCAAGCAGTGGTATGACAGCCACGGCAAGGATTTCCGCCAGGCCGAGTCGGTCTCGCTGGAATACGTCGAGCTCAACGGTGCCAACCTGCCGGCGCCGGTGCCGGCCGATGAGGCCACCCTGCGCAAGCGCTACGAGGAAGAGAAGGCGAAGTTCGCGACCCCGGAACAGCGCCAGGCCTCGCACATTCTGATCACCGGCGACGGTGCCGAAGCCAAGGCCGCCAAGCTGGCAACCGAAGCGAAGGCCGCCGGCGCCGACTTTGCCGCACTGGCCAAGGCCAATTCGCAGGATCCGGGCTCCAAGGACCAGGGCGGTGACCTGGGTTGGGTCGAGCGCGGTGCGATGGTCAAGCCGTTCGAGGACGCGCTGTTTGCCGCCAAGGCCGGCGACATCGTCGGTCCGGTCAAGACCGACTTCGGTTACCACATCATCAAGGTCGCGGCGGTGCGTGGTGGCGAAGGCAAGTCGTTCGAGGACGTGCGCGACGTGCTGGCCGCCGAACAGCTGAAGGCCGACGGCGAGCGCGGCTTCAATGACCTGGCCGGGCGTCTGGTCGACGCCATCAACAAGAGCCCGAGCGATCTGATCGCCGCGGCCAAGTCGGTGGACCTGCCGGTGCAGACCCTGGGCCCGATCACCCGCGCCACCGCCAGCGGCATCGCCGCCGACCCGGCCGTGCTGCGCTCGGCATTCTCTGACGTGATGGTGCAGGACGGTACCGCCAGCGATCCGATCGCCCTGGCCGGCAGCAGCAACCACAGCGTGGTGATCCGTGTGGCCGCGCACACCCCGGAACAGGCGCTGCCGCTGGACAAGGCCCGTGAGCAGGTCATCGCCGCGATCCGTGCCGATCGCCAGCGCCAGGCCAGCGACAAGGCGGCTGATGCGCTGCTGGCCAAGCTGAAGGGCGGTGCCAGCCTGCAGTCGCTGGTGGCCAGCGACAAGCTGCAGGTCAGCCCGATACCGGGCCTGCCGCGCAGCCAGCCGGTGCCGACCCCGGAAATCAACCGCGCCATCTTCAGTGCGCCAGTGCCGGCCGAAGGCAAGCCGAGCTACGGCAAGGTCGACGTCAATGGCCACGCGCTGGTCTTCGTGGTGAACAAGGTCACCCCGGGCGACATCAAGGAAGTGACGCCGGAACAGCAGAAGCAGCTGAAGGACCAGCTGAGCCAGATCGACGGCATGGCTGCGGCCAAGGCTTACATCGACGCGATGCGCAAGAAGTTCGTCGTGCAGACCACCGAAGCCAACCTGTAAGCCGCGAGGCGGGCAGGACGAAAGAGGCCCGGCAATGCCGGGCCTTTTTTGTTGGCGTGTGGAGGGGCCAGGTAGGGGGCGAGCTTGCTCGACCGCTTTTGTAGAGTCGAGCCATGCTCGACTGGACGTGCAGAAGCAGTCGAGCATGGCTCGACTCTACAAAAACCGGATGAGCGGTCGAGCACGCTCGACCTCTACGAACAGCGGGGGCGGCCGCAGGTAGCCGTCAGTCTTCGATGCGCAGTACGGCGCCGGGCTTCAGCACGCTGCTGCCGCTCAGGCCGTTCAACGAAAGAAGGGCCTTCACCGGCATGCCGTAGCGGCGGGCGATGGTCCAGGCCGATTCGCCATCGCGCACGGTGTGGCGGCGGTTGCGCGGGCGGTCTGCCACGCTGGCCACGGCCTTGGCGACCTGGGGGGCTGGCTGCAGGCTGGCCGTGGCCGCCACGCTGGGGGCGGCGGTCGCCATGGGGGCGACATCGGCCACCGCCACGGAGGCAGCAGCCACCGGCGCCAGTACCCGGGTTGGCCCCGACGGACGGCCATTACCGGCCAGAGCCGGGTTGAGGCGGGCGATGCGCGCCGGGTCCAACGCACGCTGCGCGGCCCACTGCTGCATGCTGGTGCCAGCGGGCAGGGTGTGGTCCTTCAGTACCGGCACCGTGCGGTCCAGCGAGGCCATCACGCTGGGTTCGTCTTCCACGTCTTCCAGCACGCAGGCCAAGGCATGCAGCTTCTCGACGTAGGCATGGGTGACCGGCGACAGGCCGGGCAGTGCAGCCGGTTTCGCATTCTGGGCGTTCATGCCCGCCTTGCGCATCGACTGCAGCACGCGGTACTCGCCGGCGTTGTAGGCCATGGTGGCCAAGCGCCAGTCACCGCCGAACATGCCATGCAGGGTCTTCAGGTAGCGCACCGCTGCCTGGGTGGAATCCACGGCCGACAGGCGGCCGTCGTAGCCATTGGCCATCGGCACGCGGTGGTTGCGCGCGGTGGTGGCGATGAACTGCCACAGGCCGGTGGGGCCGCTGCCGTTGCGGGCGTTCGGGCGGTAGCCGCTCTCCACGAACGGGATGAGCGCGAATTCGGTGGGCAGGCTGGCTTTGCGCAGTTCTTCGACCACATAGCCGAACAGCACCAGCGCATCGTCATCCTGGTTGGCCAGGCGCGAGGGAGCGTGGGCGAACTGCTTCTGCCAGCGCGGGCTGGTGGCCTCTGCGTCGCAGGCCGGTTCAGCCAGGCCCTCGCGGAAGCTGGCGAAGATCTGCTGGCCGTTGCGGACCGATGCAGCCGGCAGCATCGCCGGGTCCAGCGGCACGGCCGAGGCGGCGGCCAGGTTCTGGCTGATGCCGGCGCCCAGCGACTGCGCGCCCGCGTTTCCGGCCAGCCCCAGGACCAGGCCCAGGGCCAGCGGCAGACTTCGGCGCATCATGCGCGGAAGCCGTCTTTCCAGTGCCGGAGACCGGCCATGACATCGACGTCGTCCACGACCTCGCGCCCCAAGTGCGCCGACACCGCCGCGCGGATCGGCGCGGTGTGCACACGCAGGAACGGATTGCAGTCCAGTTCGTTGGCCAGGGTTACCGGCAGGGTGGAACGGTCATCGCGGCGCATGGCCAAAGCCTCCTCTTGGCGCTGCCACAGGGCAGCGTTGGCGGGGTCGACATGCCGCGCGAAGACGGCATTTGACACGGTGTACTCGTGGGCGCAACACAGCAGCAGTTGCACAGGCAAGGTACCCAGCTTGCGCATCGACGCCAGCAGCTGGGACGGCGTACCTTCGAACAGGCGTCCACAGCCCAGGCTGAACAAGGAGTCGCCACTGAAAAGATGTTCAGCGGTGTGAAACGCGATGTGGCTGCGGGTATGCCCGGGCACGGATAGTACGTGGAACATCCGCCCCAGTGCCTGAACGCGTTCACCTTCGCTCACCCGTTCCGTGGCTGTGGGGATGCGCTCCTCGACCGGGGCGACCACCCGCACGCCGGGAAAACGCGCCTGCAGGGCCGGCACACCGCCGATGTGGTCGTCGTGGTGGTGGGTCAGCAGGATGGTGTCCACGCGCAGGCCCTGATCGGCCAGGGCGAGCACGGGCGCGGCATCGCCGGGGTCGATGACCACGGCGGCGCCATCGTCGGCGATCAGCATCCAGATGTAGTTGTCCGCAAATGCGGGCAGGGCAGTCAGTCGCATAGAATTGGACCATGCCCGTGCTGCAGAGCCACCGTCAAGCGAGCCTGGTGCCGTGGTTCGACAGCGAGCCGGCGGCAGCGCTGCGCGTGCTTGAGCGGCAGCTGCTGTTGCCCATGCTGGCGGTGCTGCCGGCCCAGCCCTGGCTGTGGATTGCCCCCAGTGCGGCCTGGCTGGAGGATGCGCAGCCGGGTGGGCGCGGCCTGCGCCTGCACCGCGAGGGCGCAGGCTACGCCGGGGATACCCGCTGCGCGTTGCCGCTGCCGCTGGCCAACGAAAGCGTCCACGCCATCGTGCTGCAGCATGTGACCGCGGCCGACGCCGATCACCTGCTGGACGAATGCTCGCGCGTGCTGATGCCCGGCGGCCAGCTGTGGCTGAGCAGCCTCAACCCGTTCAGTCCCTATCGCACCCGTTGGCGCCAGCACGGGCTGGTGGTGCGCACGCCACAGCGGCTGCGGCTGCTGCTGGCCCGGCATGGGCTGGAGTGCGATGACACCCGCTACCTGGGGCCACTCTGGCAGGGCGCTGGCAGCCGCCAACGGCAGGGCTGGGCACCGCTGCGCGCGGCCTGCCTGTTCCATGCCGAAAAACGTACGCTGGCCCTGCCCGGGCCGACCCCGCTGCCGGTGCGCTGGCACAGCACCGTTGCTACCTGATCTGGAGTTGTATTGAAAACCATCGAAATCCACACCGACGGTTCCTGCCTCGGCAATCCCGGCCCCGGTGGCTGGGCGGCGCTGCTGCGCTACAAGGGCCACGAGCGTGAACTGAGCGGCGGCGAGGCGCACACCACCAACAACCGGATGGAGCTGATGGCGGCCATTTCCGGGCTGGAGACGCTGACCGAGCCGTGCGACATCGTGCTCTACACCGACTCGCAGTACGTGCGGCAGGGCCTGACCCAGTGGATGCCGGGCTGGATCCGCAAGAACTGGAAGACCGCCGGCGGCGACCCGGTGAAGAACCGCGAACTGTGGGAACGCCTGCATGCGGCCACGCTGCGGCACCAGATCGACTGGCGCTGGGTGAAGGGCCATTCCGGCGACCCCGACAATGAGCGGGTCGACACCCTGGCGCGCAACGCCGCCATCCAGATCCGCGACGGCAGCCCGGTAAACTGAGCCCATGCGTCAGATCATCCTCGATACCGAAACTACCGGCCTGGAATGGAAGAAGGGCAACCGCATCGTTGAAATCGGCTGTGTGGAGCTGTTCAAGCGCCGCCCGACCGGCAACAACTACCACCAGTACATCAAGCCTGACTGCGAGTTCGAACAGGGTGCGCAGGAAGTGACCGGCCTGAGCCTGGATTTCCTGGCCGACAAGCCGGAGTTCGCGCAGATCGCCGAGGAGTTCCTGGCGTTCATCGACGGCGCCGAACTCATCATCCACAACGCGGCGTTCGATCTGGGCTTCCTCGACAACGAACTATCGTTGCTGGGGCCGCAGTACGGAAAGATCACCGACCGCTGCACGGTGATCGATACCCTGGCGATGGCGCGCGAGCGGTTCCCGGGCCAACGCAATTCGCTCGATGCGCTGTGCAAGCGCCTGGGCGTGGACAACTCGCACCGCGCGCTGCACGGTGGCCTGCTCGATGCGCAGATCCTGGGCGATGTCTATATCGCGCTGACCTCGGGCCAGGAAGAGATCGGCTTTGGCCTGGAAGACGAGGGCGGGGCCGATGGCGCCGCGCTGCTGGCCTTCGACACCAGCACGCTGCTGCCGCGCCCGCGCGTGGTGGCCACGGCATCGGAGCTTGAGGCACACACCGCGCGGCTGGAGCGACTGCGCAAGAAGGCGGGCCACGCATTGTGGGATGGGCCGAAGGTGGAAGAGGTCGCGGGCGCGTAAGCGAGGGTGGTAGTGCCGGCCGCTGGCCGGCATCCACGCATGGCGTGGATCTACTGTAGAGCCGAGCCCATGCTCGGCTCCGGGATCAGTGGCAGCGCACCAGGATCACGGTGATGTTGTCCGAGCCGCCGCCGTCCAACGCCGAGGCGACCAGGCTGTCGACGCATTCCTGGGCACTGGCGTCGTCGTAGGCGAGGGTGCGGGCGATGTCACGGTCCTCGACTTCCTCGGTCAGGCCATCACTGCACAGCAGCAGCTGCATGCCCGGGCGCAGTTCGCCGCTGGTGGTGGCCACGTTCAGGTGGTTGGGGTCGGTGACGCCCAGCGCCTGGGTCACCACGTTGCGGTGCGGGTGGGCACGCGCCTGTTCGGCAGTCAGGTTGCCCTGCGTCACCAGTTCCTGCACCACGCTGTGGTCCTGGCTGAGCTGGGCCAGCTGGCCGTCGCGCCACATGTAGGCGCGGCTGTCGCCCACCCATGCCACTTCATAGCGGTTGCCCTGCACACGCGCGGCGACCACGGTGGTGCCCATCGGCAGGGTGTCGTTGCGCCGACGCGAGGCTCGGATGATCTCTTCGTCGGCGGTGCGGATGGCGGTGGCCAGCGGTGCGCCCCGGCGGATCTCGCGGACGATGGTCTCGCGCGCCAGGGCGCTGGCCACCTCGCCGCAGGCGTGCCCGCCCATGCCGTCGGCCACCAGCCACAGGGCCAGCTCGCTGTCACCGTAATAGGTGTCCTCGTTGAGCTCGCGGCGCAGGCCAGGGTGGGTGAGGTGTCCGAATTCGATCATGGTGGTTGCTGGGCGGGGTCATGCCGGGGAGAACGGCATCATCACGGCCAAGCGGACATCCGGCAAGGCGTTCAGTCAGAAATTTTTCACATCGTGGGCCGCAATGGCTTGTGGTCTGCCACGCTTCCTCGTATGATGCGCGTCCCCGGTTCGCCGGGGATCACCTGGAGAGGTGGCAGAGCGGTTGAATGTACCTGACTCGAAATCAGGCAGGCGTTTATAGCGCCTCGGGGGTTCGAATCCCCCCCTCTCCGCCAGATAAAGAAAAAAGCCGCCCCAAGGGGCGGCTTTTTTCTTTATCTGGCGCGGGATGCGAAGTGCGCTGCGCGCGCTTCGCCCCATGCGTTGCTGCGCAACGCATGGGCCCCTCCCTTTGCCTGCCTCTCCCCGCCCCTGTCGGGGCAGCCCCTCAACAGAGGGGCTTGTTTCACCAGACGCGCTTTCACCAGACGCGCTATCGGGTGGCTGTCACGCGGGAACACCGTCTGCGCTGCGGTTACCATATCCGCATCACCTGCTGGAGCGCCCCCATGACCGCTGAAATCCTCGTGCCTGTTTCCTTCGGCGAGCTGCTGGACAAGATCTCGATCCTGCAGATCAAGTCCGAGCGCATCAGCGATGAAGGCAAGCTGGCCAATGTGCGCCGCGAGCTGTCCGCGCTGGATACCACCTGGATGGGGCATCCGGCGGCGGTGAAGGACATCGCCAAGCTGCGTGCCGACCTGAAGGCGGTCAACGAGCAGCTGTGGGACATCGAGGACGAAGTCCGCCTGAAGGAGAAGGCGCAGGCTTTCGATCAGGCCTTCGTCGAACTGGCCCGCAGCGTCTACCTGCGCAACGACGAGCGCGCGCGCATCAAGAAGGCGATCAACCTGGCGCTGGGCTCGGCGTACGTGGAAGAGAAGTCGTACCAGGATTACGGCTCCCGCGCGTAATCCCGCAAGTAGATCCACGCCATGCGTGGATGGGCCCGCCAGCCCGCATGTCAGCCCAGATGGTCGGCCACGTAGCGCTCGAAGGCGGCAATGCCGTCCTCGACGGTGATCAGTTCCATCACGTCGTCGAATTCGATCTTGGTGCCCCACTTGAGATCGGCTGCCTGCTTGCCCAGGTGCTTGCGCGCGGCATCGTCGTAGCGGTCCACGCAGTAGCGCCGGTCGGAGTAAGGGCCGCTGCGCTGCGGGTTGCTGGCCGCGTGCAGGCCCAGCACCTTGGCGCCCATCGCATTGGCGATGTGCATGGGGCCCGAATCGGGTGTCATCACCAGATTGGCGCGCGCCAGCAGGGCGGGCAGCTGCTTGAGCGTGTCCTTGCCGACCAGATCCAGGGCCGGTGTCGCCAGCTGGGCGAGGATGGCATCGGCCATGCTGCGCTCAAGTTCGCTGCGACCGCCGCACAGCACTACCTGCCAGCCGCGCGCGCTGGCATGGTTGGCCACCGCCGCGTAGCGGTCGGCATACCAGTTGCGCATGACGTGGCTGGAACACGGCGAGATCATCAGCACCGGGCGGCCATCGTCTGGCCACTGCGCAGCGGCCCACTCGCAGGCCGATGGCGGCACCGCGAGATCCCAGCTCACTTCGGTCTGGCGCAGGCCCAGCGGCTCGCAGAAGCTGCCGATGGCATCGAGCACGTGGATGCCCGGGCGATCAGGGATGCGCTCGTTGATGAACAACCCGTGCAGGTCCTTGGAGCGGCTGCGGTCATAGCCGATGCGGCGCTCGGCAGGAATGAAGGCCGACAGCAGGTTCGCGCGCAAAGCCACCTGCATCTGCAGCAGTGCCTCGAAGCGCCCCGGCGGCAGCTGCCTGCGCAGTTCCTTCACCCCGGCCATGCCGGTCTTCTTGTCGTACGCATGGAAGACCACGCCAGGCAGGCCATCCAGCAGCTTGTGGCCAGCCTTGTCGATGATCCAGTGGATCGGCGTGTCCGGGCGTGCGGCCTGCAGGGTGCGCACCAGGGGAACCACGTGGGTGACATCCCCCAAAGCAGACAGGCGCAGGAGGCACAAGGATGAGGACGCTGATGCCATGTGTTGTTAGACTCAATGGAATGGTCGTATTTGACGCCAATGAAGCGCTGACGCCATGCCGCGAGGGTCGCGGCATCGGGGCCATTCTGTTCGACCGTGAGCGGCTGCGGCAAGCCGAGGTTGGTCTGTTCTCGCCCCAGCACTGGGGCAGCAAGGCCCGGCCGGTGGGGGACGGCGGGCGGGGCAGTGCCTGGTTTGTCGATGCTTCGTTCGGCCCCGGCGTGCTGCGCCACTACCTGCGCGGCGGCCTGGCGGCCAGGCTCAGCCGTGACCAGTACATCTGGCGCGGCGCGGACCGTACCCGCAGTTTTGCCGAGTTCCGGCTGATGCGGGCCCTGCGCGCGCAGAAGCTGCCGGTGCCCCGGCCGATTGCTGCCTTCTATATGCGTGAAGGCATGCGCTACCGCGCGGCCATCCTGATGGAACGCATCGAGGGCGTGCGCTCGCTGGCCGACCGCGCGCTGGTGGCCGGCCGTGGCGCGCCGTGGGAAGAGGCAGGCCGGCTGATCGCGCGCTTCCATCGCGCCGGGCTGGACCATGCCGACCTCAACGCCCACAACATCCTGTTCGATGGCAATGGCCACGGCTGGCTGATCGACTTCGACCGTGGGGTGGTCCGCATCCCGGCCACCGCGTGGCGCGAGCGCAACCTCAAGCGCCTGCTCCGCTCGCTGGTCAAGCTGCGCGGCGAGCGCAGCGTGGAAGACGTACAGAAGGACTACGCCCGGCTGCGCCGCGCCTATGACATGGCCTGGAACCGGGGCACCTGATGGACTGGTCGTTGCGTTTTCTCGGCGTCGGCAACGCGTCGGCGGTCGAGCTGGGTTCGCCCATGTCGGTGATCGAGCGCGATGGTCGCCCGTGGCTGACCATCGATTGCGGCGGCGAGGGCCTGACCGCCTTCAAGGCGCACTACGGGCACCTGCCGCAGGCGTTGTTCGTCACCCATGTGCACCTGGACCACGTCGCCGGCTTCGAGCGGCTGTTCGTGGACACCTTCTTCAACCCGCATCGGCGCGGCAACGTGCGCCTGTACGTGCCGGCCACCGTGGTGCCGCTGTTGCACAGGCGCGTGGCCGATTACCCCAACGTACTGGCCGAGGGCGGTGCGAACTTCTGGGATGCGTTCCAGCTGATCGTGGTGGGCGATGCGTTCTGGCACGAGGGCGTGCGTCTTGAAGTGTTCCCGGCACGCCACCACTGGCCGGAGACCGCCTATGGGCTGCGCCTGCAGGGCGCGCTGACCTGGAGTGGCGATACGCGGCCGATCCCGGAGATGCTGGCGCGCTTTGCCAGTGACAATGAGTTGATCGCCCACGACTGTGGCCTGCATGGCAATCCTTCGCACACCGGCGTAGATGACCTGGAGCGCGAGTACAGCGCCGAGCTGCAGTCGCGGATGATGCTCTACCACTACGCCAGCGCGGCCGATGGCCAGGCACTGGCCGCGCGTGGGCACCGCGTGGCGCAGCCGGGGCAGTGCGTACCGCTGGCGGCACCGACCGCGCCCCACGTGCTGGCGCAGGATCCGCCGTGAGCACCTCCGGCCAGGCCGCCGAGGCGGCGCTGGCGGCGCTGGCGGCGGAACTTGAACATCTTGAGCGCGCGCTGCACACCCCGCAGGTGCGCGGTGATCGTGCGCGGCTGTCGGAACTGCTGGATGAGGATTTCAGCGAGATTGGCAGCTCCGGCCAGTGTTACGGCCGTGCGGCCGCGCTGGCCGAGATCCCTTTGGAAAGGGCGCAGGTGCAGATCGAATCGGAACGGTACGCCGTTGTGCTGCTGACGCAGGATCTGGCCCAGGTGTGTTATCGCAGCCGCTCCCACGTGAATGGACAGCCGCAACGCTGGGTGCTGCGCAGTTCGTTGTGGCGCCGGCATGCGCAGGGATGGCGGGTAGTGTTCCATCAGGGCACGCCGGAGGCGCGGTAGCGCCGGGCCATGCCCGGCGAAGGGCGCCAACCAAGGTTGGCAGCTACCAGGGCGCGAGGCGAAGGCGCCAACCCAGGTTGGCAGCTACCAGAGCGGGGCACGGCCCGAAAAGGCGGTGGCCCCGCCGGCTGACCTCGGCGCCCGCGTCGATCGATACCGTTGCTGCCTTCCGGCCCTGGCGGGATTTTCGACCTAGCGTCGCGAGGGGCCGACGGGGCCACCATAGAGACGTTGGCCGCCCAAGGGCGGCCGGTTCACGGAACAGGGGAAGCGGCGCGTCGCGCGCCGGAGACCACAGCCGGACTGCACATCGGCTGGCCGATGGCAGGCGCGCATTCTAGCGCAAGCGCGGGCTTCGATGCCAGCTTCATGCCATGAATCGGCTGTAACCGGTACACAGGCAGCACGGCCCCGTGCATCCGGCGTTGCTAGAATCCGGCCGCAGGAGGAACGGCCTCCCCCACATCGGGAATCAATGACCAGGACGGCCTGGCCCTACCAAGAGGAGGGCCGTCATGGCCTGGATCCATCTGTTGTGCGCCGGCCTGCTGGAAATCGTCTGGGCCGTGGCGATGAAGCAGTCGGAAGGCTTCAGCAGGCTCACCCCCACCCTGATCACCCTCGTCGGCATGATCGCCAGCTTCTGGCTGCTGGCCGTGGCCATGCGCACGCTGCCGCTGGGTACGGCATACACGATCTGGACCGGCATTGGCGCGGTCGGTGCCTTCGTGGTCGGCATCGTGTTCCTGGGTGAGCAGGTGAGCCCGATGCGCATCGGCGCGGCAGTGCTGATCGTCAGCGGGTTGGTGCTGATGAAGCTCTCCAGCAGCTGAGTCAGCTGGAAGCAATGCAATGCCGGTGTGATCGTGCCCTGGGAGACCTTCGCGGAACGCAGGTCTCCCAAGGATGCAGGATCAGCGCTGGGCGATGCTGGAATGCAGGGGAATCAGGTCGGTGCCATCAAAGACCACCTGGATCTGCCGGGTCCCGCGGGTGGCACGCTCGCCGTTCACGAACAGGTCGGTTTCGATGGCATAACGGCCCTGCGGCATGCTTGACGGGAAGGTGATGATGAAGGTGTTTTCGTAGCCACCGCTACCGCGGGTCGTGCTTGCGACCTTCTCACCCTTCTTGAACGGCTGGTTCTGGCCGGGTTCGTAGATGCGGATTTCTTCCTTGACCTGTTGGATCGGTGTGCTGCGCCCTTCCACGGTCTCGATGTTGGAAACGATCCGCAATGGTTCGCCCCGGCGCACGTTGGCGGCCGACAACTGTGTGTCGTAGCGCAACACTTCAGGCTGCTCGGGCAGCTGGGAATAGCGGGAGCGATAGTCGTTCTCGACGTCCTGCGCAGTGCGTGTGCGCTTGCTCTGCGCATTGATGACAAAGCACGCTGCAATGCCTGCGGCGGCACCGACATAGGCACCTCGCTCGCCTTCGGCCAAGGCACCCGCGCCGGCACCCAGTACCACCGCACCCAGGCACTTGCCCCAGTCCGAGCGGGTCATGGTGCCCTCGGCGCAGCCCCCCAGGCTGACGGCGATGGCGGCGGCGAGCAGTAATGAGTGCCTGCCAGGGGAAAGGGAGAGGGGACGGTTCATGATCGGTCCTTGGTCGGTGGGGTCATTCAATGGTGGTTTCGCGCATGACGCGGTTGCGCTCGCTGCGTGCCTGCTGGATCACGTTGCGCGCATCGCGCGAACTGGGGTTGATCGACAGCGCCGACTCCGCCAGTGCAATGGCCACGTCGTATCGGCCAGCCCGCAGTTCGCGCCGTGCCTTGCCAATCATGGAAACCTCCTGCTCGTTCTGCGGCGGCGACGCGTCGCCGCGTGAACTGTTGCCGGGCGGGTCGAAGGTGATTTCCTTCTGGATCACGCCTGTGGTGGCTTCGCCGGAGATGATGGCCGGCTGGTAGCGCCAGCGTGAGGCCGCTTCTTCCGCAGCACGATCGAGGTAACGGTTTCCACTTGAGCGGAAAACGCTGACATGGCGTGCGGTGCCATCGGCCCCCACGTTGATGGTCAGCACCACCGAGCCGCCCGCACCGTCGCGCAGTGCCTGGCTCGGGTAGCGCACGGGGGGATCCTCCTGCGCGCCGGGCAGCAGTGAGGCGGGTCGGTCAGGTATGGCCGGCCGTGAATAGTCCTGCGTGGGAACCGCGAGTTCAGCAGCGTCCTCCGCTTCGGCGCGCTGGCGTTCAGCGGCCGCCTTCTCGGCCTCTTCGACGGCGGTCCGTTCGGCTGCCTCGCGCTGCTGTCGCTGCAGTTCGGCCGCCTGCTGTGCCTGGTTTTCAAGCTGTTGACGCAGATGCTGGGTGCGCTGCTGCAGATCGCTCCAGTACGCGGTAGGCGCGCTGCGCCTCAGGTCGGCCAGCGCGGCATCCGCGCAGGCCGGGTCCTCTTTCTGCAGACAGACTTCCACCGCGGTGCGCCATTGCTCGAACTGCGTGCCATCGGTGGCCTCCTTCTTGCCGTCATCGCGCAGGAACAGCGCGGCAGTCACCGAGCCCACCACCAGGGCGATCAGCACCACCGGCAGCCGCGAGCCAGAGCGCCGGGGCGGTGCCACCGGCGCGGGTCGCGGGTCGGGTACTACTGCGGCCGCATCCTCAGTAACGGGCGGTTGCACGACCTTCTGCTTCTTCTTTTTCCCGGGTGCGGCCGCGGCAGCAGCGCCCTGCTCCGCCACCGTTGACGGTGACGGTGGGATCGGCGGCAGCGACGGGACCGGCGGTGGCAGCGCGTCGTTGTGCGCAACGGTCTCCTGCGCGACTGGATCTGCCTTGGCAGTGGCCGGTTGAGCGCGGCTGCAGAACGGGCAGAAGGCAACCGCGGCTGCGAAGGGATGTTCGCAGCCCGGGTTGACGCAGCTAATGGCAGGGGGGCGGGATGTGGCCATGGTAACCAGCTGAAATCAGGCGACAGGCAGCGGTGGCGGCGGCGCCATCGGTGCTGCGAACAGGGAAGCAAGCTCCGGCAGCGCACTGGCAGCGGTCCAGGCAAGGCCTTCGCGCCACAGCAGGCTGTTGCCGGTGATGCTGCCTGCGGCGACGTACTGCTGCAGGTGCTGCACCGTGTACGGACCCAGTGACTGGCCGTTATGGGCCAGGTAATACTGGTATGCCACGCCCAGCGGAGGCGGCGGCAACGGGCTTCCCGGCGGGGGCGGCGGTACTGGACCGGTTGCGATGGCCGGAGCCGTCTGCGCAACGGTTGCAGCGGCCGCAGCGGCCGTCATCTCATAGAACGCGGGCGTCACCTGCCGCTTCTCGCCGCGATCCTGCGCCACTTCATCGCTGTACGCATCGCCGGTCGAACCTTCGATGGTGCTGGTCCAGGTGTTGAACAATGCCTGGGCCTGCTGCTCGATGGCGGCAGCATTGTCGCCGGCCTGCTGCTCCAGACGGCTGCGATACTCCTGTGCAAGCAGCTCGCTCAGCTTGTAGGGGAAGCGCTTCTTCAGGCTCTCACGACCCTGCTGGTCTTCTTCCTTCTGCGGCTTGTAGGCGACGCTGGCGATGTGGCGGAACAGGTGCATCAGCAGGGCCAGCTGCACCGGCTCACGCAGGTTGGCCGTGCGCGCGCGCACCTGCTCCTGCAGGTTGCGCTTGTCGTTGCCGTCGAGCCCGCTCTGGCGCACGGCAAATTCATCGCCGATGCTGAAGCTGTCTCCCTCCAGCTTGATTTCATACTTGCCATCGGGCCGCCGTTTCAGCACGCCCAGGCCCAGTGCGTGCAGGTACAGCCGGAAGTCTTCGGCGAACTGGCGGTACTGGTCCTGCGAGAACTGCATGGGCTGGACGAACTGGCTTACCCGCTTGTGCGTATGCAGGGGGATGAGCGCCGCTTCGGTCCGGTATGCGGCCTGGTAGGTTGGCAGCGGGGTCAGGGCAGGGGCCGGGAAACCGGAAAGCTCGGTGAAGCAGACAAGCTTGCCCGCGATGCCCGACTCGACGAAGGACAACTGGCCGGCGGTCATGCCGATGCCTTGCGGCAATGCCTGTTCCAGCTGGGCGCCGTACAAGCTGCGGAAGGTGCTGGCGTTCTTCACGCCGATGAGGCAGGTGTAGCGATCCTTGTTGATGCCAAATCCACCGTTGAGGTTCAGCGGAACCCACGGCATCGCGCGCTGCATCAGCAGCCTGAAGGTCTCGCGCAGCTGATCCGGGGTCAGCGCCACCAGTGCCTGCATCAGCGGATCCTGCTGGCTGCGCGCGCTTTGCGGCAACTGCGCGGTGGCCTTGCTGCGCAGCTTGGTGACCAGCTCGTCGGCCCCACCATCGCTGACCAGCTTCTGGAACAGCGTCTGTGAACCACCAAAATCCTTGAACGCATCCTTGGCCCACTGACGGAACTCGAGTGGGTCGATCGCAGCCACTTCCTCGTCCTGCGGCGCCTTCAGCGCGATCAGCGTGGCGTGCTTCTCTGCGATGGCAGCTTCGATCTTGGCGATGTCGCGGTCGATGCGCTGCAGCAGTTGCTCGACCGATTGGCGGCCTGCCTGCAGTCGGCCGACGAACCCACTCCACACCGGGCGGCCGCTGGCATCGATGCCTTCCTTCTCGCCCAGCCAGCCGGAGACTTCGCGCAGCAGCGCAGCTGCCTCACGCGCGGCCACGGCGCGCACATAGAACAGCAGGCGGTCGCCGATGGTTTCCTTGATCTGCGCCAGTACCGTCTCGGCCTGCTTTTCCTTGCCGCTGATGCGTGCCAGCAGTCCGCGGCCGGTGGTTTCCTTCAGGCGCTCGAACTCGCGGGCAAGCTCGGCGTTGCTCAGGCGCTCACTGATCTCGGCAAAGCGCTGTGCGTTGCGTTCAAGTGCGGGAATGATGCCGGTGGCATCGTTTTCCAGCCTATCCTTGATCATTTCCACCAGGGCCAGCGTGTAATCCAGGCCGCCGCGCTCGTCGTCGTCCAGGCGGCGGAAGATCTGCGATGGCAGCGCAAGCTCGTCGATGATGCGTGCAAAGGCCTGCTGGCGATTCTCGCGGATGCGGACCTCATGGTTGCGGCCGGCGCTGTCCACGCGGTTGCCCTGGGTGTCGCGCTCCAGCTGCTTGATGATGTCCTGGACATGCAGCGGCCACTGTTCGCGGTCGGCGCTGCCGAACATCAGCTGCTGGAAGGCTGCTTCGACCTTCTGCTCGATCTGGGCCCCGATACTGTTGTCGCCGCTGACCTTCAGCAGTTCATCGGCAACCTGGTAGTGGGTGAATTCACCGTTGACCGTGGCCAGATCGCCGCGGGACAGGAACTGCGGAATCTCGGTGAAGGTACGCGGCACCACCGACAGCTGCTCGCGCATGAAGTCGTCGCGCTCCTTGTCGGTCGGACGGTTGCCCGCAACCTGCGCAGTGGCCACGCCGAAGAATGCCTTCAGCATCGCCTGGACCTGCTGGTTGATGCGGACGTTCTGCCGCTGGTCGACCTGCGTGTCCAGTACAGCCTGGCCAACGCCGGAATAGCTGGCGGTGAAGCGCATCTCGGTGTCGTCGCCGTAGTCCTGCGGAAGCGGGACCGAGTAGGCGCGGATCTTGTGCTGGTTCTGGTTCACCGCTACCGAACGCTTGCGGTTGGCGAAGTCCTGCGAAGTGAAATCAGTGAAGAAGATGTCGGACAACATCTCGTAGATGTCTTCCTGCTCACTGGTCTTGGCCATCGCAACATTGGTGTTGTCGACGATGTACACATCATCGAACGGCCGCGCATCGATGCTGAGGTTGTCCGAGGCATTCCACTGCTTGACAAGGCGGGTGCCGCGCAGCGCGGTTTCCAGCTCCATCAGGGCCGCGTAGCCGTTGGCCTGGATGCGGTCAGGGTTGGTCGTGCTGACAAAACCGCCGGGCAGGACCATGTACAGGTCCACCTTGCCGTCGACATTCTTCTCCTTGAGGATCGCCTTGGCCAGGTAGCCCATGTCCAGGAAGGAACCCGAACCGGTGCCGCCCGCCACCGAACCGGTGATCACCACGCGGACCTTGCCAGGCTCGATTTCCAGGCCCAGTCGCTTCAGTCGTTCCGCACGTGCACCGATGTTGCTCAGCAGCGTTTCCAGCTTGTCACGCAGCTTGTCGCGGATCATCGGGTACTTGTCGAAGAAGTACAGCCTGGAAAGGGCGCGGATCTGCCCGGCGCCCTTGCTCGGGTCGATGCCCAGGTTGGCGATCTTGTCCGGCGTCAGCGGAAACCATTCGGCCACTTCGCGATGACGGCGAAGTTCATCGTTGGAGTGGGTGTACTTGGCGAGGTCCAGCCGCTCGATGATCTTTTCTTCGGGCGTGAAGGCGACCTGCTCGGCAATCACATCGGTCTTCACCGACTTGCCGTCCTGGGTCACTTCGCCTGCGTCCAGATCGAAGTTGATGAACTGGGCAACCGGGAAGTCACTGAGGTCTTCCACCCGTGCATTGCCGCCCCAGATGGCATTGAGGATGCGCCGGCGAAGGCGGATGTTGACCTTCATGCCGGTGCCGCCGAGGGCGATGAACAGCGTCGGCCGGATTTTTTCGGTCACCTGGGGCGGCGCGGCGGTCGCCGTCGAAGCGTTGTCGCTGGACTGGCTCATCGTCTGCTCCTGCGTCAGCGTTTGGCGGAGAAGGTGGCAAGCCACGCCACCAGCGAAACCAGGGCCAGGCCACCCAGCGGGAACAGGTAGAGCGGTGCGAGGAAACGGCCGCTGTTGACGAAGCCAAGGACTGCCGCCGTGGCAACGGCCATCAAAGCGAGAAACAGGAACCACCCCGACGCATTGGCACGGCTGGGCGCCACGCGCTCCTTGACGCGCCAGTTCGCATACGTGTTCTTGATCACGAAGAACACTATGGCCAGAACCAGCAGCACGACGCCGCCGATCAGCGCGTCACGACTGTTGGTCTGCTCGCCGACCGTCACATCCCAGTCACCGGTCAGGGTCAGGCTGGGCTGCTGAGGGTTGGTGGTGGGGGTGCCTGCAGCCGTCGGCGCCGGATCAGTGGCAGGCTGGTCGGTGACGGGGGCGGGAAGCGAACTTTTCTGGCTCATGCTCTGTCCTTGGGCGAATGCAGCAAATTGGGGTTACTTGAGGCGGATCGGGGTATCGGCATGGACCCAGGCCAGGCGCGCGCCGGTAAGTCCACGCTTGAGCGTGGCCACGTGTTGTCCATGGCTGTCCATCACCTGGGCCGAGGCGAACGGCTTGAGCCGGAACTGCTGGCTCTGGCCATCGACAACGACGGTGCAGGCACGGGCGCCGCCCAGCATGAGAGCGGCAAGCAGCAGCGCGGCAAGCAGGGCAACCCCGCCGCCGTAGACAACGACTGCAGGCCAGACCGGGTACTGGACCTTCAGCAGCAGCGGCACGCGGGTGACCGAACTGTTCAACTGCACTGGCGGCAGGAACACGTCCGGGAGTGCGTCGCCGGGGAACAGTTCGGCCATGTGGGCGATGAAGGCGGGCGACACCTGCAGCTGCTGGTCGTCCAAGCGGATGTCGATGGCCCCGCGTTTTTCGTAGCCGCTGCGCAGCAGTACTTCACGTGACCACTGTGAAGGCAGTGGCGGCAGTCGCAGCGCCAGCGTCAGTGGATCGCTCTGCTGGCCCGGTTCCAGAGCCTGCACGGCCTGCGTCGACAACGTGCCCTCCAGGCCGATCGCCGGCGGTGCGATCAGCGACGTGCGCGCGCTGTGGATCTGGTAGGGGTTGAACAGATTCTCGAAGCGGCCCTCGACCTGCGCCGTGCGCGCGAGCGTGCCGGCATCGAAGGACAGCACGAGGGTGGAACGATCGGCGGCAAGGCCGGCCTGGATGCCCGGGGAATTTTTCACACCGGTCGGCAGGAATCGCACGGCCGCCTCGGAAAGCGGCTTCAACCGCACGTGACCTTCCGGCAACAGGGTGGCCAGCGAGGGCTGCTGCAGGATGGCCTGCAGGGCGGAGCTGGCGGGTTCGCCATAGGCCAGTGCGTAGATCATCAACCCGTTGGCGCGGTAGTGCTTGCCCTGTACCGGCATCTTCAGGGGGAACGCAGCGACCCGGGTGATGACCGGCTCTTCGTGCAGCAGTTCATAGAATTCCCGGTTACGGGCGATGGTTTCATCGCTGTTGTTCGGGCTGTTCTTGTTGTTGGTGATCACCCAGATGATGCCAGGCCGGCTTTCCAGGCCGGTCTCAATGGCGCCCAGCAGGGCTTCCTTGAAATCCGTATCGGCCAGCGCACCGGACTGCTTGTGTGCCAAGTCCGCCTTGGCCAGTGCCTGGCCCAGACCCGGATGGCTGCCCGGCCCGCGATAGACCCATTCGGGGGACGGGTGGCGTGCATCAGCCTGGTTGAACAGTCCGACCACCACCTCGCCGTTGCCGCCGGCGGCCTGGCCAAGCCGGGTAACCAGCGGCTTGAACGGCGAGGCGGGATCTTCGTAGAACGGCTCCATCCAGCCTGAGTTCTGCACCAGGATGGCCTGTCGCAATGGTTCGGCCCATGCAGGAACGCTGGCGCCCAGCGCCATTGCCAGGATGAACAGCTGCAGGCCACGCATCAGCGCACGCTCCATCGCAGCAGCGTGCCGCGGTCGTCGATCCAGAGCCACAGCGCATCGTCGTGCATGAACCACTGCGCGTTCCAGGGTTCGGCCGCGTCCAGAATGTAGGTCTGGTTGGGGGATGCCGGCCAGCCAATGCAATAGCTCGCCTGCTGCCTGCCGCGGTTCTCATAGAACGACAGCAGGCTGGTGCGGCGCTCATTGGGGACGCGCAGGTACATCAACATGCCGTTCTGTTCAATTTCCAGGAACGGATGGATGACGTTGTCGGAGGCATCCGGATGGTCATCCGGATCGTAGTCCGCCCAGGGGCGATCCACCCGCACATTGAGCTGGAAGGTGCTGGCGCCGGTGCCTGTGGAGGCGCGTCGCAGCGGATTCTCATGGGGCAGGGAAGCGCCGAGCAGGACCGAGACAGTGCTCTTGTCTTCGCGCTGCAGCAGTTGCCAGTCGCCATCGCCGTTGCGGTAGGGCGGGCCCAGCATGGGCCGTGCCTGCGTGCCGGACGGCCACTCGTGCCAGCGGACGTCGATGCTCTCGCCGTTTTCCTGCACCTGCAACCAGCCTCGTTCGCCGATCCAGGCTAGCCCATGTCCATTGGCCACCACGACGGGTGCCGCAAGCAACGGCATCTGGGCCGGCACGTCGCCCTGTACCGGCAGCGTGTTCCAGCGGCCCTGCTGATGCATCGCGATCTGCGCCCGCCCACCGGCGTGAAGCGGAACCAGTGCAGCATCGCCCAGCCGACCTGGCGTCCCCAACGCAGTGCCTTCGCAGCGGTCTACGCTGTACTGCATGCGCAGAGGGTCGATCTGCACGAAATCCGCGCCAGCGTCGTTGGCAATAACCAAGCCAGAGCCCGTCGCTGCGGGCAGTGTAACTACCGCCGAGGCCCACTGGTCGAAACGGTGGCGCGCCAGCGGCAGCTTGCTGGCGCGCAGTGGTACCCAGCGCTGGCCATGGCGCTGCCAGATCCACAGCGAACCACTGCGGCCCAGTGCGAACAAGGCGTCGCGATGGCCACCGGCGTCGCTGGCGATGTACAGCAGACCGTTGCTGGCTGGCGGGTCAATGCGCACGGCGCTGCCCTGCATCGTGACTGCCGTCGTGCGCCAATGTGCGGTCAGCCGGCCGACCAGCTCGGCCAGCGCCCTGCCTGCATCTTCATCGCAGATCCGGTTGCCCTGGCTGCTGGCGCATGGCGGCAACCAGTTCTGGCTCCGGATGTCCGGCAGTGCCGAGCCGTCGAAAGGCGAGAACTTGAACTGGCGGGGTAGAAATCCCGCGTCGCCCGGTGCAGTCCGGGCGCCCGCGAGGTAGTCCAGGTCGGTCAGGACCGATGGAACAGGCAAGCCATCCAGTTGCTCAGCGTCGAATCGGTGGCCGTCCTGCGTCCACGCATCGTTATCCAGGCACCACGTGGTGCCCCCTGCACTTTCGGCAATCACGCCGACCCCCTGTGTCCATGCGTTGTGAAGGATAGCCTAAAATTCTCTGACGGCGGTCACGGTTTTTCCCTACAGCATGTAGGGATATGCCTTACACTCCCGAGACAGGACTGAGCTCTGTCGCAGTGCGGCCCGCCGAGGGGCTGCGGATCCGGCGGCAGCGCATGCGGGGTCCACGCAGGTCTCAAACGCTCGAGTCTGCGGCGATCAGGCGGATATACCTGCCTGCGCTGTGTACATCACCAACACGTTGACCAGGAAGAAGTAGACGCCGCCGATGAGGGCGTAGCGCAGCACGGTCAGGAGCTTGTTGCCGCCGGAGACCGGCTGCCGCATCCACAGCAGGTAGACCGGCACCGCCAGCCACTGGAGTGCCGTGATCCACAGGCCGAGCGTGGAGACCAGCGGCGAGGCGAGTGCATTGCTTATGCTGGTGACCAGAACGGTCGCCAGCGCCACCAGCATCAGCCAGCAGTAGCTGTACAGCGCCACTACCAGGTGCTCCAGGTAACCCATCGCGCGCGGGATGTAGGCGATGCGAAGGACCAGCGCGAACACCGGCATCAGGAAGAACAGCGCGCCGGGCGGGCGGTCAGAATGGCCTGCATGGTGAGGTCGGTCTTGCCGACCATGCGCTGGATGTTGGCGTTGCCGTTCTGCAGGAGCCGGTTGAGCCGGTGGTTGGCGAACTGCAGCAGGCCGGTGAGCACGATGGGATTGGTATCCGCATCCCAGGGCTTGTCGTTGATGGTGTAGTTGAAGAACGTGCTGTGATCGTCGTCGGCCGGTTGCACGGCGGCAGCGGCGGGCGTGCCGAGTTTGGCTTTACGCTGCGCGGCGGCGGCATTGACGGCAGCCTGGGCAATGGCAAAGCCGGGGCTGCCGGCATTGGTCGTGCTGGCCTGCTGGTCGATCAATGCCATCTGCTGTGCGCGTACCGCCTCGAACTGTTCGGCCGTGACGGCCTTGCCGAACAGCCGCAGCGGCTGCACGCAGCCTACCCGGCGGCCCTTGAGGTAGTTCAGGGCGATGCGGCCGGGCACCCACAGGTCGCGCAGCGTGCGGAAGATGCGGCCATCCACGTGCCAGAATGATTCGAACACTTCCTCGATGGCGTGGCCCACATGCTTGGGCGGGTTGTGCGCGGACTGCCCGCAGTGATGGCAGTAGTGGCCCTGCAGGGCGGTATCGCAGTTTTCGCAGGCGGCCTGTGCGGCCGAATCGGCATCGGGCAGGGCAGCGTGCATCCTGTCGGTCGAACTCATCGGGGCGAGGGGCCAAGCATTGGTTGAAGGCGCCGCTCATAGCCATTTTCAGGTTTCGTTCAGCTTTTGGTGCGGGGAATTCCTGCGTGCGTGCTGAGGTGCATCCACGCATGGCGTGGATCTACTGCAGGCGTGCTTCCATGTGCACGGCGTGGATTCCCGGGCCGTGGCCATCCGTTACTCGTTGGATGACGCAGAAGCCAAGCGCGGCGTAGAAGCCCTCGGTGGGCTGGCTGGTGCTCAACGCAACGCGCTCCACGCAGGGATCGGTTGCGGCGTGCTGCGGGCGCATCCGTGCAAGATGGCGGCCAAGTCCTTGTCTGTGCCGGGATCTCTCGACCATGCCCCAGCAGAACCCGGCCCTGCCGTTCACGGGAGGAGACAGCCCTCCGCAGGCGACGGTGCTGCCGTCGAGTTCGATGACCTGGTAGGCATGTGCCTCCGCCAGGTCGCGCAGGAATGCCTCGAATTCCGGCCGTTCTGCCAAGGCGAAGTAGGTGGGGAGGTTGCTGTCAAAGATCGCCAGGCAAGCATCCATATCGTTGCGGTGGTAGGGCCTGATCTTCATGGTGTGACCATAGCGCGTGAAGCTGGGCGCGGGGTACCGGGCCGCGCGCCTGGCAGGCAGTGTCGCCACCCGTACCAGGCGGCGGGCTGAGTTCAATGGAGGGCGCGGCGTAATGGATCCCTACGCGTCATCAGCCTGAGTGCAATCATTGCTGACACGCTCTCTCGTCCGCATGTAATGCAAATCGCTCAAGGGCGACAGTGGGATCCATCATCTTCAGCAAGCGATACAGTTGACGAGGCGCCAAGGGCATAACCAACCACCTCGGGGTTGAAAGAGGGATGGCCAACCGTCGCTGACGTGATTGATTGGCGACGGTGTCCATTCCTTCCGGCGAGGAGGTTCAATGGGAACATGGCTGGGGATGATTCAAGTTGTGCACGATGGATGCGCTCTGGAACAACGCCGCCTTGTTCCCCGGTGCGAATGAGCCACGACTATCGCCCAATGCTGGCGGCTCTTGCCTGGCTATCCTGCTGATGCTGTTCTTGCAGTCGTGCGGCCTGGGATTGCTGCTCCACCTGGCGGCTGACCACTTCGTATTTGTGCATTGATTCCTCAATCGGGGCTTTCACCGCTTGCTCGGTGGGCATGACCGCACGCAGATAGGCAGGGCCGTCCAGATTTCCCTGAACCACGAATACGTTGTGCGCGGCTGGATGTATTGAAGTGGCATTGCTCAACACCACATGATCCACCCGTGTCAGCCCATTGCTCTTTGCCAGTACGAGCAGGCTTGCCGTTATACGCTCGCTTGTCGCATCAAATTCACGTCCATGCTGGGTGTCCAATTCTGCTACACCATCGCGGATCTGCCGATATAGCGGGTCGGCCCGCATTGCGGCCATTGCCGTCGATGGTGTTGCCTCCTGTCGGGAAGGCGTCGCGTTCTTCACGTGGGACGGATTCACCGAGTGGTCGAGCGAGGATCGCACGGTTTGTTGCGGGCTATCGTTGCTGTCAGGAGAATCCCGTTCCCGGGCCCGGTGTATGTCTTCCGCAGTAGTCACGGCCGCGATGGTATAGGTCTTGCCGTCGGGCGCCAGGCGCAGATTGGCAATGGGGCTGTCTACGTCGTAATCGCCGTTGGCGTTCCGCTGCACCTGCAGGGCGGTGGTATTGGGGTCCAAGCCTTGGGCGGCCTGTGTGACCTGGACTGCGGCCACGCTTGCTGCTAATTGTTCTGCACTCGGGGCCACCCCGGCGTTCGCGTAAGCGCCCTGCAGCGTGTCGCGCATGCGCTCATCGGCCGTCATCGGCGACGGCGTCTGTATGGCGTGGGGTGGCGGTAGCGTCGCAGCTACGACGTCACGGGTGGCATCCAATTCGGTGCGCAGATTGCCGGTCGCAGTGGAATCGTAGATCACCCCATCGCTGATCCAACGGCCGTCCGCCTGGCGCTGATAGCGGTTGTCATCGGAGGCGGTCAAGGCGTCCAGGTCGGTGCGCGCCTGCTGCACAGCTTCGGGTATCGAGCCATAGGACGCCCAGCCATTCTCGGCATATGCTGCTTCGTAGCGCGCCGCAATCGCCGGTCGGCTGTTGGCGGCATTGTGCAGCACAATCTGGGCAGCGGCCTGATCGAGCTCGGCCGCTCGTTCCGGGCTGGCCACGTCGATCAGCGTCTCACGCTGGCCAAGCTCGTACACGGCAGTGGTCACCTCGCGCTGCCACTGCTGGCCGTCGGCCGTACGTGTCCACTGCGCCGGGTACCAGCTTTGTGGGTCGCTGATAGTGGCTGGTTGTGTGAACGGATCGTGTTGACTGGGCGGGCTGCCCAATACCAGTTTCACCGACTCGCTGGTTGCCTGGTAATTCAGCTGGTTGGCAAGGGCCGGTGGCGCGCGCAGCAGGCCACGCGTCGGGTTGTCCATGCCGTCGTCGCTGCTGTCGACAGGCGCGGATCGCTGCCAGCCCTGATCGGGATGGTCTGGATTGTAGGTCCAAGTGTTCCCCAGGCTGTCGGCCTGGTTGTAGATACGGCGGTTGTCAGTCCACTCGGCGATCTTATCGCCCGCGAACGCGCCAGCTATGCCACCGACGGCCCCTGTGACCAGCAAACCCGGGCCGGATTCGACGCCAGCGACTGCACCGACTGTCATGCCCAAGCCGGCACCGGCAAAGCCGCCAACACTGCGTGCACCGAAGTGGATCAACCCGGATTCAGCGGCCGTGTCATTGCCTTCGCTGCGTAACCGGCTACTGTTACGCAGAGCCTCACCTGCGTCATAGGCATCCAATGCCAGCGCTGCGATCCCCAAGCCACCACCGGCGCGTATACGGGTAGAGCGCACGCCGGAAGCGTGTGTCTCGAATGATTGCTGGGTATATCGCTCCAGACCTTCAACCACCTCACCAGAGCTGCGTTGAGTCAGTAAGTTTGCGCGCGCGGTGGGATCGACTTTGTCATTCGTAAGCAGGTTCTGTTCCAGATCGTGGTGCCAAGCCTTTTGCTGCTGCCAGCCATCCCGCAGTCGGCGGGTAGTGGCGAGATCGTTCAATCGTGCATCGCGCGCCTCCTGCAATGCAGCCCCGGGCAACTTCTGGCTGGTGTGGCTGTCGTACAGTTCTTTGCCTTCGCGATTGAAGATGCGAATCTGCACATCGGCGCGCTCGTGCACCTTGTCCAAACTGGTTGGCAGCATCCTGAACGCGTCATCGCGAACATCGGCGGGAACGTAGCGTCCATAGCCATTGCTGTCTATGTTTTGGGTGAAGCGCTGTTCAACTCCGAGCTCACTCTCCAGTTTAGGGGATGCAACGGCGCGCACCTCCACCTCGTAGCCCTTTGACTGTAGATCCTTGATCAGATTGGCTGTCTTCTCGCCATCGGCCAGTGTAGTGTCCAAGATCAAGTTCTTCTTGCCAGCCATGGCAAGGTCCCGCAACTCCCGGGCCCAGCGGCTGGCATCTGGATGAGAATCCGTGGACCACGTATAGGGGTGCTTGTTCTGAAGCTCCCCAATGTCGGGGTGGTACCTACGCAATTCGTCTGGGTCGATCGTGATTGCGTCGTGTTGAAGATCAGCCTCGGCCCTTCGCGCCAATCCCCCTTTACCCGCCCCAGGCTGTCCCGCGAGGATGATTGCTTTGGGCTGAGGTTGGGAAGTGACCCCACTGATTCCGCTGTCTGGAAGGATTTCTTGGTAGAACTTGAGGGAATGCGTTGCGTCGTCGAGACCTCCCTTTGGCGCTCTCATTCAAATGCTCTCGATCGATTCAAAGTAGTCCCACAGATCAGTCATCAGCCCAAGCCGCATCCCTCCGTTTCTGGAACTGGCCTGAAACATAAGGCGCTCCTTTTCCTTCGCTCGCGCAATCGTCACCGGATCGCCACTGACTTCGGCCGCCTTCAGTTCTTTACGGGCTTCGCCGATGAACGCATCGAGCGCAGCCTCTAAAGCCCAAATAGCCTGTTCAGACATGGGCGTGCCCTTGAACGGCTTTTGGACGACGCGATTCAAATCAGCTTGCAGTGTTTGGATGTGCTCCGGATATTCTTTGAGCATGTCGCGCAGTTTTTGCGGTACGGGAGGCAGAGAAGCATGTCGCATGGCAGGGCCTTTATGTATGGGGAGAGTGCTTCCGTTCTGTGCAAGGGACTACTCGATTGATGGGCCGAGTATAGGCAGGAGTGATCAACTGCTGCCGTGAAGCGGGTCACGTAGGTTGACCGGGCTCGATCCGGCCGTGCCGTACTGCTGATTCGGCGTTGTTCCTACGCGTGGAGATGGTCGCTGGAGCATATCGCCGCTGCGGCAGCGACGAGCAGGGCTGTGTCAGCGCCGAGCCGTGGTCAGCATCCGCCGCTGGCAGGAAGGTGAGCAGGCGAACAGGCTAGGGATCCTCTGAAGAATCCCCGGTAGTGCCGGCCGCTGGCCGGCAGCTTGAGC
>NZ_JBNNHG010000033.1:0-32269 GCF_050268705.1 Stenotrophomonas sp. NPDC077659
GACCAGCACACGATCTCCCGCAAGGACATCAGCCCGAATGCTCTGCGCGTGCTGTACCGCCTGCGCGATGCCGGCTTCGGCGCCTACCTTGTGGGCGGCGCGGTGCGCGACCTGCTGGTCAATGGCCAACCCAAGGATTTCGACGTGGCCACCGATGCCACGCCCGAACAGGTCAGGCAGCTGTTCCGCAACTGCCGCCTGATCGGCCGCCGTTTCCGCCTGGCCCACGTGGTCTTCGGCCGCGAGATCATCGAAGTCGCCACCTTCCGCGCCAACAGCGATGACGGCAGCGGCGACCGCGAAATGGAAAACGGCATGCTCGTGCGCGACAACGTGTACGGCACCATCGAAGACGATGCCGTCCGCCGCGACTTCACCTGCAATGCCCTGTACTACGCCATCGAGGATTTCTCGGTGCGCGATTACACCGGTGGCTTTGAAGACGTGCAGGCGCGGTTGATGAAGCTCATCGGCGACCCGGTGCAGCGCTACCAGGAAGATCCGGTACGCATGCTGCGCGCGGTGCGCCTGGCTGCCAAGCTCGGCTTCCAGATCGAAGAGGGCACGGCCGCACCGATCCCGCACCTGGCCGGCCTGCTCAACGAAGCCGCCCCGGCGCGGCTGTTCGAAGAGGTGCTGAAGCTGTTCCTGTCCGGGCATGGCGTCGCCAGCTTTGAAGGTCTGGAACGTTATGGCCTGTTCGATGTGCTGTTCCCGGAAAGCGGCAAAGCGCTGAAGTCCAACCGCACCGGCGCGCTGCGCCGCATGCTGGTGGAAGGCCTGGCCAACACCGATGCGCGCGTGGCCAACGACGAGCCCGTTTCGCCGGCCTTCCTGTTCGCGCTGCTGCTGTGGCCGGCCTACTGCCGCGCCCAGGCCAGCCTGCTCAAGCAGGGTGTGGCACCGGAAGAAGCGCAGCGTCGCGCCGCCGACCGGGTCACCGTGCAGCAGTTGAGCACCATCGCCCTGCCGCGCCGTTTCTCGCTGCCGATGCAGGAAATCTGGCTGCTGCAGTCGCGTTTCAGCTCGCGCCAGCGCAAGCGCGTGTTCCGCACGCTGACCCATCCGCGCTTCCGCGCTGCGTTCGATTTCCTGGCCCTGCGCCAGGTCGCCTCGGCCGAGCACGCAGCGGATGTGGCGTTCTGGCGCGAGGCGCAGGCGCAGTCCGGGCATGAGCTTGAATCCTCGCTGGATGCTCTGCACACCGACGGTGGCGACGAAGAGGGTGGGGCACCGCGCAAGCGTCGCCGCCGTCGTCGTCGCACCGGCGCGGCTGCCGGCGGCGCCGCCGAGTAAGCCATGACCCTTGCCTGGATCGGCCTGGGGGCCAACCTGGGCGACGCGGCCGCCACCGTCCGCGCGGCCATCGCCGCGCTGGATGGCCTGCCCGGCACGCAGCTGCGGCGGGCCTCGGGCCTTTACGCCACACCGGCCTGGGGCAACGAAGACCAGCCGCCGTTCGTCAATGCGGTCGCCGGGGTGGAAACCACCCTGGCTGCCGGTGATCTGCTGCAGGCGATGCTGGCACTGGAGCAGCAGTTCGGTCGCGTACGCGACCCAGCCGTGCATTGGGGCCCGCGCGCGCTGGACCTGGACCTGTTGCTGTACGGCGCGCAGGTGCTGGATGAGCCCGGCCTGCAGGTGCCGCATCCCTACCTGCATGAGCGTGCCTTCGTGCTGGTGCCGCTGGCCGAAATCGCACCGGATCTGGCCATTCCCGGCCATGGGCGTGTGCAGGATGCAGTGATGCGGGTCGATGCCTGCGGGATCGCGCCGATAGGGTGATAATGGCCGGGTTATCTCCCCCGGTTATCAGCACATGAGTACCCACGCAGACAGCAAGCCCTGGACCGTTCCCGCCCTGGCCGAGGCCAAGCGCAATGGCCGGAAGCTGGTCATGTTGACCGCCTACGACGCCGGCTTCGCCCGCACCTTCGACGCCAACGGCGTGGACCTGATCCTGATCGGCGATTCGCTGGGGATGGTCGTGCAGGGTCATGATTCCACGCTGCCGGTCACCGTGGCCGACATGGTCTACCACACCCGCGCGGTGTCCCGCGTGCTGCAGCGTGCGCTGCTGGTAGCCGATCTGCCGTTCGGCGCCGATGCCACCCCCGAGCGCGCGCTGGACGCTTCGCTGCAGCTGCTGCAGGCCGGCGCGGAGATGGTCAAGATCGAGGGGGCTGGCTTCAAGGTCGACATCGTGCGCTACCTGGTCGAGCGCGAGATTCCGGTGTGCTCGCACCTGGGCCTGACCCCGCAGTCGGTGCTGCGCCTGGGCGGCTTCAAGATCCAGGGCCGTGGCGATGCCGCGCGCCAGTTGGTGGAAGATGCCAAGGCAGTGGCCGCCGCCGGTGCCGCGCTGATCGTGCTCGAGTGCATGCCGACCCCGGTGGCCGCCGAAGTGACCGCCGCCGTCGACGTGCCGACCATCGGCATCGGTGCCGGCCCGCACTGTGATGGCCAGGTGCTGGTGCTGCACGATTTCATCGGCCTGGACAGCGGCCATCGCCGTCCGAAGTTCGTCAAGGACTTCCTGGCCGAAGGCGGTTCGGTGGCCGGTGCCACCCGCGCCTATGCCGATGCCGTGCGCGACGGCAGCTTCCCCGACGAACAGCACGCGTACGCCCAATGATCCAGACCTTCAACGAACTTGGCGCACTGCGCGCGCAGATCGCGCACTGGAAGCAGGAAGGCCTGCGGGTGGCGCTGGTGCCGACCATGGGCAACCTGCACGGCGGCCATCATTCGCTGGTGAGCCTGGCGCGGCAGTATGCCGACAAGGTGGTGGCCAGCATCTTCGTCAACCCGACCCAGTTCGGGCCCAACGAAGACTTCAGCCGCTACCCGCGCACGCCCGAGGCCGATGTGGCTGGATTGGAACAGGTCGGCTGCGATGCGGTGTGGCTGCCCAGCGTCGAGGTGATGTACCCGCTGGGCGTGGACAGGACCACACAGATGCACGCGCCGGGCGTCAGCGAAGTGCTGGAGGGCGCCAGCCGCCCGGGGCACTTCGATGGGGTCTGCACGGTGGTCACACGCCTGTTCCTGCAGGTGCAGCCGGACGTGGCCGTGTTCGGCCGCAAGGACTACCAGCAGCTGGCGGTGATCAAGCAGATGGTGGCCGAACTGTCGTTCCCGATCCAGATCGTCGGAGCCGAGATCGTGCGGGATGACGATGGCCTGGCCAAAAGCTCGCGCAATCAGTATCTGGACGCCGGGCAGCGGCCGCTGGCCACGACGATCCATCGCACGCTGCTGGGCATGCGCGAAGGCTACGTGGCCGGGCAGTCGCGTGCACAGATCGAGGCGGATGCCGCCGCCGCGTTGCAGGCGGCCGGTTTCCAGGTCGACTACGCGGTGCTGCGCACGCCCGAACTGGCCGAGCCGACCTTCGATGGCGGCGGCCGGGTGGCGCTGATCGCCGCCCGCCTGGGCAGCACCCGGTTGATCGACAATCTGGAATTCTGAGTTCCGCACGATGGGTAGCGCCGGGCCATGCCCGGCGGACCACCGTCTGCTGCCGCTGCGCTCGCCGGACACGGCCCGGCGCTACCTGAACGGATTGCCGGTGGTGATGCCCCGCGTTGCGCGGGTGCTAGAATCCACGCTTTCCTTTGCGTTGTGCCGTGCCATGCACCTGTCCCTGCTGAAGACCAAGATCCACCGCGCCACCGTCACCCATTCCGAGCTGAACTACGAAGGCTCGATCGCCATCGACGACAACCTGCTGGCCGCCACGGGCATCCGCGAGTTCGAGCAGGTGCACATCTGGGACGTGACCAACGGTGCGCGCTTCTCGACGTACGCCATCCGCGCCGAAGCCGGCAGCGGCGTGGTGTCGCTCAACGGTGGTGCTGCACGCCACGTACAGGTCGGTGACATCATCATCATCGCCGCGTTCGCCAGCATGACCGAGCAGGAAGCCGACAGCTTCAAGCCGAAGCTGGTGTACGTGGACGGCAACAACCAGATCACCCACACCAACGACACGATCCCGACCCAGGCCGCATGACAACGAACAACGGATTCGACTCGCTGCATTCCCACGCCCAGCGCCTGAAGGGCGCCAGCATCCCCAGCCTGCTCGCCGCCGAACCTGGCCGCGTGCAGGATCTGGCGCTGCGGGTCGGTCCGTTGTACGTCAACTTCGCCCGGCAGAAATACGATGCCGCGGCGTTGCAGGCTCTGCTGGCATTGGCCGCCGATCGTGATGTCGGCGGCGCCATCACCCGCCTGTTCCGTGGTGAGCAGGTCAACCTGACCGAAGGTCGCGCCGCACTGCACACCGCGCTGCGTGGCGACGTGGTCGATGCGCCGGTTGCCGCCGAGGCCTATGCCACCGCGCGCGGGATCCGCCAGCGCATGGGCGTGCTGGTGCGCGCGCTGGAAGACAGCGGCGTAACCGACGTGGTCAGCGTCGGTATCGGCGGTTCGGATCTGGGCCCGCGCCTGGTGGCCGATGCACTTCGCCCGGTCAGCGGCGCGCGCCTGCGCGTGCATTTCGTGTCGAACGTGGACGGCGCCGCGATGCAGCGCACGCTGGCCACGCTGGATCCGGCCAAGACCGCCGGCATCCTCATTTCCAAGACCTTCGGCACCCAGGAAACCCTGCTCAACGGGCAGATCCTGCACGACTGGCTGGGCGGCAGCGACCGCCTGTACGCAGTCAGCGCCAACCCCGAGCGCGCGGCCAAGGCCTTCGCCATCGCCGCTGATCGCGTGCTGCCGATGTGGGACTGGGTGGGCGGGCGTTACTCGCTGTGGTCGGCGGTGGGGTTCCCGATCGCGCTGGCCATAGGCTTTGAGCGTTTCGAACAGCTGCTGGAAGGTGCCGCGCAGATGGACGCGCATGCGCTGGATGCGCCGCTGGAGCGTAACCTGCCGGTGCTGCACGGCCTGACCGACATCTGGAACCGCAACGTGCTGGGCCATGCCACGCACGCGGTGATGACCTATGACCAGCGCCTGGCGCTGCTGCCGGCCTACCTGCAGCAGCTGGTGATGGAAAGCCTGGGCAAGCGCGTGCAGCGCGACGGCCAGCCGGTCGGCACCGACACCGTGCCGGTGTGGTGGGGCGGGGCGGGCACCGACGTGCAGCACAGCTTCTTCCAGGCGCTGCACCAGGGCACCAGCATCATCCCGGCCGACTTCATCGGCTGTGTGCACAACGACGATCCGTACACCGTCAACCACCAGGCGCTGCTGGCCAACCTGCTGGCGCAGACCGAAGCGCTGGCCAACGGCCAGAGCAGCGACGACCCGCACCGCGATTATCCGGGGGGCCGCCCGAGCACGCTGATCCTGCTCGACGCGCTGACCCCGCAGGCGCTGGGTGCGCTGATCGCCATGTACGAACACGCCGTGTACGTGCAGTCGGTGATCTGGAACATCAACGCCTTCGACCAGTTCGGCGTCGAACTGGGCAAGCAGCTGGCCAGCGGCCTGCTGCCCGCGCTGCAGGGTGAGGATGTGGCCGTCGCCGATCCGATGACCCGCGAGATCCTGGCCCAGCTGAAGGGCTGACGCACTGGTAGTGCCGGCCGCTGGCCGGCATCCCTGGCTTTTGTAGAGTCGAGCCATGCTCGACTGCTTTGCTCAGCTTGTGGCACCAACCGTCGGCCACTGATCGGCATCCACACGCTGCAGCAATTGCACTGAATGCAAGGAATTCGCCGGAAACTGGAGTTGGTTTCCTCGCGCTCTGTCATAGCTGAACGTGATCTGCAAAAATTGCAGACCCGATGCACTTCGGCATCCCGCCGAAGCAGCAATCTGGATGCAACTGCACTCATGGAGCAGGGGGAACATGGAAATCTCGAAGGAAGACAAGAAGCGTATCAAGGCGCTTGCCTCTGAAGGCAAGACGATTGTGGATATCTGGACGCAGTTCAAGAAAATCTATCCCGACGCCGAATATGTCGATATTTACTGGATCGTCTACGGCTCAGGCGGGCAGAGTGCTCTCGGCGTCAAGCGCACGATCACCAATCGAATCAATGAATTGACCACCCTGAAATCCCAGGACAAGAAGCGATTCGCCGAAGTCGTAGAAGAACTGCAGCACCTGGTGAATCACCTTTACAGCTCGCACAAGAAGAATCGCGACAAGCTTGCGGCGATCCGTGTGGCACTCGGCGAATAAGTGACAGGTGGTGCCGGCCAGCGGCCGGCACTACCGCTGCAGGTCGGCGCCGCGTCACCGGCTCGGGTCGCGCTCGGGGCTTGGCCGCTTGGCCAGCTTGCGCTGCAGCGAGCGCCGGTGCATGCCCAGCAACCGTGCGGCCGCCGAGACATTGCCGCCGGTCTCGTGCATCGCCTGCTGGATGTGTTCCCACTGCAGGCGGCTGATCGGCGTCATCGCGTCGGGCACTTCCATTTCACCGTCATCGGCCGGGCCGTCGTCCTCTTCGCCCAGTGCACGCAGGATCATCGGCACCGTCGCCGGCTTCGGCAGGTAGTCGTCCGCCCCCAGCTTGATTGCCTCCACCGCAGTGGCGATGCTGGCATAGCCGGTCACCAGCAGGATCCGCATGTCCGCGCGCAGGGCACGCAGCGGCTGGATCAGCGCCAGGCCGGAATCGCTGCCCAGCTTCAGATCGATCAGTGCAAATGCCGGCGGGTGTGGGCGCGCCAAGGCCAGCGCGCTGGCGGCATCCTGCGCGGTCTGCGTCTCCAGCCCCTTGCGGGCCAGGCTGCGCTGCAGGGTGCGCAGGTACAGTTCGTCGTCGTCGACCAGCAGGCCGAGGGGTGAGGCACTCATGGGGTTTCCTCTTGGGGAGCCAGTGGCAGGCGGAAGCTGACGCGGCTGCCGGCGCCTTGGGCAGGGCGCATCCACATCTCGCCGTGCAGGCGTTCGATGGTGGCATGGGACAGGGCCAGGCCCACGCCCATGCCTTCGCTCTTGCTGCTGCCGAACAGCCTGCCCGGCAGCACGGCGGCGCGCGCATTGAAGCCGTGGCCGTAGTCACGGACTTCGCCGATCAGATCCTCGCCTTCCATACGCAGGTCCAGATCCACTCGGGGCCGCCCGGCCTGCTCGCCAGCGTCGGCGGCATTGTTCAGCAGCACCATCAGCAGGTGGCCCACGCCCGGGTCCAGCGGCAGGCGCAGCGGCGCATCGTCATTGCGGTGCAGATCAATGGTCGGGCGCACCAGGCGCCACTGTTCCAGCACCTGCTGGGCGCTGGAGTGACCGCGGCCGGGGCCGTCTGCCGATGCCGGTGCGGCCAGCGCCAGCACCCGCTCGCGGCACTGCACCAGCAGTTCGCGCAGGGTTTCCATGTCCTCGCGCACTTCCGGTTCCTCGCTGCGCTCGGCCACGTCGTCGGCCAGCAGGGTCATGGTGGCCAGCGGGGTATTCAGTTCGTGCGCCACCGACGCGGCATGGGTGGCCAGGGCCACGATGCCTTCGTTGCGGGCGAAGCGCTCGCGCAGCGCCGACAGTTCCAGTTCGCGCACACGCAGAGCCCTTGCCAGGCGCGTGGAGAAGGTCAGTACCACCGCGGCCGACAGCAGGAAGTTGGTGACCACGCCCCAGCGATTGAGATCGAGCGCGCGGAAATAACCTGTCGGCAGCGGCTGCCCGAACAGGCCGCTGGCGGCATAGCCCAGCAGGCAGGCGGTGGCCACGGCCAGGGCCCAGCGCAGGGGCAGGGCAAAGGCGGCCAGGGCGATCAGGATCAGGAACAGCGAGCCGAATGGATTGGCGATGCCGCCGCTCCAGCCGACCATCCAGGTCAGGATGATCACATCGACCAGGATGTGGCCGAACGCGGTCAGCGGCGCGGTGTCATCCGGCTCCGGGCGCAACTGGGTGTACAGGTTGAAGACGGCCAGCACGGCCACGCCTGCCCACAGCGGCAGCTGCGGCAACGGCAGGCCCAGTACCAGGGTGGCCACCAGGATCGTCGCCGCCTGACCGCCCACGGCCAGCCAGCGCAGGCTGCACAGGGTTCGTAGAAACGGGGCGTCGGGACCGGTCATGCGTGCCCATCGTATGCGTTCACGAACGCGCCTGCCTGCGACAATCGGCCGCAGATGTGCCGAAGGCTGAATGCGAATCGCCCGGAATGTGGGGCTGGGCGGTAGAATGCGCCCATGCACGACGCCGTCACCCGCCCGACCCAACCCTCCGATGCCACCGCCTGGTCCCGTCGCCAGACCCATGCCGTCCAGATCGGCGGGGTTACCGTAGGTGGCGGCAAGCCGGTGGTGGTGCAGTCGATGACCAACACCGACACCGCCGATGTGGCCTCCAGCGTGAAGCAGGTGGCCGAGTTGTGGCGGGCCGGTTCGGAAATGGTTCGACTGACGGTCAATACGGTGGAAGCGGCCGCGGCCATTCCGCGCATCGTCGACAAGCTGGCGATGATGGGCATCGACGTGCCGCTGATCGGCGATTTCCACTACAACGGTCACCAGCTGCTGACCGCCGAACCGGCCTGTGCCGAAGCGCTGGCCAAGTACCGCATCAACCCGGGCAACGTCGGCTTCGGCAAGAAGAAGGACCTGCAGTTCGCCCAGCTGATCGAGTTCGCGATCCGCTACAACAAGCCGGTACGCATCGGCGCCAACTGGGGATCGCTGGACCAGGCCCTGGCGGCCAAGCTGATGGACGAGAACAACCATCGCGAACAGCCTTGGGACGCCGGCCGCGTGCTGCGCGAGGCGCTGATCCGCTCGGCGCTGGATTCGGCCGAACAGGCTGTGGAAATCGGCCTGCCGCGTGATCGCATCATTCTCTCGGCCAAGGTCAGCGGCGTGCAGGAACTGATCGCGGTCTACCGTGACCTGGCCCAGCGTTCCGATTTCGCCCTGCACCTGGGCCTGACCGAGGCCGGCATCGGCAGCAAGGGCATCGTTGCTTCGGCGGCAGCGCTGAGCGTGCTGCTGCAGGAAGGCATCGGTGACACCATCCGCATCTCGCTGACGCCCGAGCCGGGCCAGTCGCGGACGCAGGAAGTGATCGTCGCCCAGGAACTGCTGCAGACCACCGGCCAGCGCGCTTTCACCCCGCTGGTCACCGCCTGCCCGGGCTGCGGCCGCACCACTTCCGAATTCTTCCAGGAACTGGCCAAGGTCGTGCAGAACCACGTGCGCGAGAAGATGCCGGTCTGGAAGGTGCAGCACCCCGGTGCGGAGAACATGACGCTGGCGGTGATGGGCTGCATCGTCAACGGTCCGGGCGAATCGCGGCACGCCAACATCGGCATCTCCCTGCCGGGTACCGGCGAAACGCCGGCAGCGCCGGTATTTGTCGATGGCGAGAAGAAGGTGACCCTGCGTGGTGACAACATCGCCCAGGAGTTCGTTGCCCTGATCGACGAATACGTCGAACAGAAGTATGTCCGGATCGCCGGGTAAGCCGGCGATCCTGTCCGCGCCGGAACCGGCCTCCGGCTTCCGTCACTGGATGGGCCGCAACACGTGGCGCCTGCTGCTGCTGTTTGCCGGCGTGCTGCTGCCCTTGGCCGGTTTTGTCGCCCTGGCCGACGAAGTCCACGAATTCGAGTCGTTCCATTTCGACGCCCCGCTGTTGTGGCAGATGCACGGGCTGCATTCGCCGTGGCTGGACCATTTCTTCGTGCTGCTGTCCAAACTGGGCTACGAGTGGTTCCTGATTCCCGCCGATGTGCTGATTGTTGGCGCGCTGCTGTGGCGGCGGCGCTGGCGTGAGGCGACCTTCGTGGCGGTGTGCTTTGTCGGCTCGGCCCTGCTGAACATGGGCAGCAAGCAGTTCTTCCAGCGCGACCGCCCCAGTCTGTGGGAATCGATCGCGCCGGAATCGACGTTCAGTTTCCCCAGTGGCCATGCGATGGGCAGCATGACCCTGGCCGCGACCCTGGTGCTGCTGGCCTGGAACACCCGCTGGCGCTGGCCTGTGCTGGTCCTGGCGCCGTTGTTCAGCCTGCTGGTCAGCCTGTCGCGGGTGTACCTGGGGGTGCATTACCCCTCCGATATCCTCGCCGGATGGTGTGCGGCACTGGTTTGGGTGGTAGGGTGCTATCTGGTCATGTTCAGTCGCCGGCAACCTTGGCGGCACCGCGGTTCGCCGCCAGCAGCGGCCGCCGGAGCGATCGCTGCAGGGGAGTGACGTGGATGCCCCTTCGGGGACGTCGACGCGGGAGCAGGTTGTTTCGTTGTAAACGGATTCTGTGGGACAGGGGGCAACATCGATGTGCGAAGAATGTGATGCGCAAGGCAGAACGCTGTTTTTGCGCCGTCATCTTGCTTGCAGTGCTCGGATGCCCTGCCTAGCGTGGCCCGCAATGGCCGCATTCGATGAGGTACGTGAATGACGATTCGAGTCTACCTGGTGGACGACCACGCGCTGGTCCGCACCGGTATGAAGATGATCCTGTCGGGTGAAGCCGACATTGAAGTCGTGGGCGAAGCCGAGACCGGGGAAGATGGCCTGCGCGAGATCCGCCAGCTGCTGCCGGACGTGGTGCTGTGCGACCTGCACCTGCCGGGTGTCAGTGGCATGGAAGTGACCGAGCGCATCGTCCGTGGCCATCGCGCCACGCGCGTGGTGATCGTTTCCGTGCTGGAAGACGGTCCGCTGCCCAAGCGCCTGCTGGAGGCCGGCGCGGCCGGTTACATCGGCAAGGGCTGCGATGCACAGGAGCTGCTGCGTGCGGTGCGTGACGTGGCTGCCGGCCGCCGTTACCTCGGCACCAGCATCGCGCAGAACCTCGCGCTGTCGACGGTGGAGGGCAATGCCTCGCCGTTCGATACGTTGTCGCCGCGCGAGCTGGAAGTGGCGCTGCTGCTGACCCAGGGCCTGCGCCAGGAAGACATCGCGCGGCGGCTCAGCCTGAGTGCGAAGACGGTGAACACGCACAAGGCGCGGTTGTTCGAGAAGATGGGGATCAGCGACAACATCGCCTTGGCGCGCATGGCCAGCCAGTACGGGCTGGTGGATCCGGCACGGCCGCTGTAACAGCGTCGGCTGTACACCGGGGTCGGATCCCTTTCCGCAGGACAGGGATCTGACCCCTGATGATGCTGGAGCCGAGCATGGGCTCGGCTCTACACCGCTGTCGGGCTCAGTGGCCGCGGACGCGCTTGATGATCTTCGCGGCGTCGGCGGCGCTGGCGCGCACCTTGTCCCACTCGCCGCCGGCGATCCAGTTGCCCGGCACCATCCATGAGCCACCGATGCAGACCACGTTCTTCTGCTCGAGGTATTCGGCGGCGGTGTTTTCGGTGATGCCACCGGTCGGGCACAGCTTGAGATCGGCAACCGGACCGGCCAGGCCCTTGATCATCGCCAGGCCACCCACGGCCGTGGCCGGGAACAGCTTGCACACACGGAAGCCACGCGCGTAGAGCGACAACAGCTCGGTCGGCGTAGCCGCCCCCGGCACCACCGGCAGCGGTGCCGCGGCCAGCGCGTCGGCCAGCAGCGGTGGCGTACCCGGCGTCACCAGGAAATCCGCACCCGCATCGATCGACTGCTGCATCTGCTCCACGGTCAGCACCGTGCCCGCGCCCACCACCACATCGGGCAGCTCACGCTTGAGCATCGCCAGCGCTTCCATCGCCACCGGCGTACGCAGCGTCAGCTCGATGGCCGGCAGGCCACCTTCCAGCAGCGCCGCACTCACCGCGCGCGCCTGGTCCAGCGTATGAATCGTCACCACCGGCAGGATGCCCGCCGCACGCAGCAGTTCCGCCGCCTTCACCTGATGTTGTTCGATACCCATGCTTTTGCCCTTGCCTTTGCTCTTCTTGATTCAGTGGCCGCAGCGCAAATGACGCGCCGGGAATTGTCCAAGGGCAGTAGAGCGCCCTGGCCGGGGCCGTGAGCGGCATGGATGCCGCGACCGAGCCCCCATGGATGGGTTTACGGCGTGTCCCGGCCAGGGCGCTCTACTGCCCAAGCCGGGAAGCCTGCCGCGGCTTTTCGCTTCAGGCGTCTTTTGCCTCATGCGGCGCCGCCGCCGCCGCGGCATCGTTCCCCAACTCGTACTCGGCGTCGTAATCCCACGGCCCACCATCCGCCGCCGCCGGCCCGCAAGAAATCGAAATCGCCCCCTGGTCCGCCGGGCCCACCACGCGACGATTGATCGCAAACAGATTGCGGCCCAGATCGTGCGCCGCCGGTGCCGTGTTCGGCGCCAGCGGACGTGCCGCCCACTCGGCCGCATCCACCAGCACTTCCAGCGTGCCGGCTTCGCCGTCCAGGCGGATCATGTCGCCTTCGCGCACCTTGGCCAGCGGACCACCGCGCGCCGCTTCCGGCGTCACATGGATCGCCGCCGGGATCTTGCCCGAGGCACCGGACAGGCGGCCGTCGGTCACCAGCGCCACGCGCCGGCCCTGGTTCTGCAGCAGGCCCAGCAACGGCGCCAGCGAATGCAGTTCAGGCATGCCGTTCGCACGCGGGCCCTGGTAACGCACCACGGCGACGAAATGCTCCGGCAGCAGGCCGCCGGCGTGCAGCTTGTTCAGCACCTGCGGCGCATCGACCACCACGGCCGGTGCCTCGATGGTGCGGTACTGCGGCTTCACCGCCGACAGCTTGATCAGCGACTTGCCCAGGTTGCCGCGCAGCAGGCGCAGGCCACCCTGGCTTTCAAACGGGTTGTCGACGCTGCGCACCACGTCTTCATCGGCGCTGCGTTCCAGGCCCGGCAGGTACACCAGCTTGCCGTCGCGCAGCTGCGGTTCGCGTGCGTAGTCGGCCATGCCACCACGGGCCACGCTGACGATATCGCCGTGCATCAGCCCGGCCTTGATCAGCTCGCCGAACACGAACGCCGGGCCACCGGCCGCAGCAAAGCGGTTCACATCGGCCTCGCCGTTCGGATAGACGCGGGCCAGCAGCGGGATCAGCTGCGACAGCTCGTCAAAGTCGTCCCAGGTCAGCACGATGCCGGCCGCGCGGGCCACGGCAATCCAGTGGATGGTGTGGTTGGTCGAACCGCCGGTGGCCATCAGCGCGATGACCGCGTTGATGATCGCGCGCTCGTCGATGATGCGGCCCAGCGGACGGAAGTCGTCGCCCAGCGCGGTGATGTCCAGCGCACGCTCGGTGGCTTCGCGGGTCAGGGCATCGCGCAGCGGCGTACCCGGGTTGACGAACGACGCGCCCGGCAGCTGCACGCCCATCGCTTCCAGCAGCACCTGGTTGGAATTGGCCGTGCCGTAGAAGGTGCAGGTGCCAGCGCCGTGGTACGAGGCGGACTCGGCTTCCAGCAGTTCTTCGCGGGTGGCTTCGCCGGCGGCATAGCGCTCGCGTACTTCGGCCTTCTGCTTGTTGGGGATGCCGGGAGTCATCGGGCCGGCCGGCACGAACACGGCCGGCAGGTGGCCGAAGGCCAGCGCGCCGATCAGCAGGCCCGGCACGATCTTGTCGCACACGCCGAGGTGGATGGTGGTGTCGAACATGTCATGGCTGAGGCCGACAGCCGTGGCCTGGGCGATGACATCGCGCGAGAACAGCGACAGTTCCATGCCGCCGCGGCCCTGGGTGACGCCGTCGCACATCGCCGGCACTGCGCCGGCCACCTGTGCGGTGGCGCCCAGTTCGCGGGCGATCCCGCGGATCTGCTCGGGATAGTTTTCGAACGGCTGGTGCGCCGACAGCATATCGTTGTAGGCGGTGATGATGCCCAGGTTCGGGGTCACACCGCCGCGCAGGCGGCTCTTGTCGGTGCTGCCACAGGCGGCGAAGCCGTGAGCGAGGTTGCCGCAGCTCAGGCGGCTGCGGAACGGGCCATCGCGCAGGGCGGCGTCGATCGCGGCCAGATAGGCGGCGCGCGAGGCGGCGCTGCGGGCGATGACGCGATCGGTGATGGCTTGCAGTTGCGGATGGAGGCTCATTGGCTACCAGCGTTCAAGGTGGCGAGAGGCAAGCGGCGGCGGGCGCCGCCGCCGACGTCAATCAGCCCAGTGCACGCGCAGGCGCGCGCCGTCCAGGTTGATCGCATTGAGGATCGGGTACTGCTGGGCATCATTGCTGTCCAGCGCGTGGCGCAGGACCTGCAGCTTCTGCTTGCCACGCAGCAGCAGCAGGCGCTGGCGGCACTGGCGCAGGCCATGCGGGGTCAGGGTGATGCGCAGCGGCCACTGGTTCGCGCCCGGGCAGCCGGTGGCATCCAGCGCCGCGTAGGGCAGGGTGCTTTCCAGCGCACGGGCCAGATCCTTCGAGCCCGGGAACAGCGAGGCGGTGTGGCCATCATTGCCCATGCCCAGTGCCACCAGGCTTGGCGCCTGGCTGTGCTGGGCCTGCAGGTTGGCGGTGTACACGCATTCGGCCAACGGTTTGCCAACGCGCACCAGCGGATCGAAGTGTGCACCCTCGGCGCGCTTGAGCAGGTGTTCGCGCACCAGCCAGGCATTGCTGTCGCGATCCTGCGGCGACAGCCAGCGCTCATCGGCCAGGCTCACTTCCACCCGGTCCCAGAGCACGTCCAGTTCGGCCAGCGCCTGGTACACCGGTGCCGGCGTGGTGCCGCCGGACAGCAGGATGCGGGCACGGCCCACTTCAGTGATGTCACGGTTGATCGCCTGGGCCATTTCGGCGGCCACGGCTTCGATCCAGCCATCGGCATCGCCATGGTGGATGAAATCGATGCGGTCGTCGTGGAAGGTCGGGCTCATGCGGCAACTCCTGGGGCGTCACGTTCAGCGTCGGCAGCGTAGGCGGCGGCGCCCAGCAGGCCGGGGCAGGGGTGCATGATGGCCAGCGACGGCACCCGCGCCATGATCGAAGAGAACCGGCCCTTGTGTTCGAAGCGCTGGCGGAAGCCGGAATGCTGCAGCGAGTCGAGCATCTTCGGCACCAGGCCGCCGGTAAGGAACACGCCATCCCAGGCGCCCTGCACCAGCACCAGATCGCCGGCGATGGCACCGAACACGGCGCAGAAGACATCCACCGTGCGCATGGCCTGCGGGTCACCCAGGGCAGCGCGGGCGGTGACGTCGGCCGGCTGCAGCTGGCCCGGATCGAAACCGGCCATCTCGCACACGGCGCGATGGATGTTGACCAGGCCGGGGCCGCAGATCAGGCGTTCGTTGGAGACGCGGCCGAACTGCTCGGACAGGATCTGCAGGATGCGGATCTCCTCCGGCGTGCCGGGCGGGAAGCTGACGTGACCGCCTTCGGTTTCCAGTGGATAGCTGCGGCCGTGACGCACGATCAGACCCCCAACCCCCAGGCCGGTGCCGGGACCGATCACCCCGTAGTTGCGCGACTCGCCCGGTGCGGCCGGGGTCCAGTGCGCGCCGCCGATCTGGACCACATCATGCGGCTGCAGCAGGCCCACAGCCATCGCCTGCGCCGCGAAGTCGTTGATCAGGTGCAGTTCGTCGAAGCCGAGCATGGCGGCGGTGCGGCTGCGCGAGATCACCCACGGGTGGTTGGTGATACGCGCTTCATCGCCGTCGACGCGGCCGGCCACCGCGAACACGCCGCGGCGTGCGGTGGCGCCGGCCTGTTCCAGGTAGTGGCGCGCGGCATCGCCCAGCGAGGGGAATTCAGCCACCGCGTATTCGCCGATGCTGTCCTTCTGCAGTGGCGCGTCCAGCGAGGTATCGGCCAGGGCGAAGCGGGCGTTGGTGCCGCCGATGTCGGCGACCAGCACGGGCTGGCTGGCGACACTCATGCCGATGCTCCGCTGTCCGGTGCGTCCACGCCCTGCGGCAGGAAACCGGCGGCGTTGTCCGGGCCCCACTGGCCGGCAGGGTAGGGTGCCAGCGGCAGCTTGGCAGCCTTCCAGGCATCGGCCACGCTGTCGATCCAGGCCCACGCGGCGCGCACCTCGTCATCGCGCACGAACAGGGTGTGGTTGCCGTTGAAGGCATCCAGGAACAGTCGTTCGTAGGCGATGCGGCGGTGCAGACCGGTCGGCACGGACAGTTCCAGTTCCAGCGGCTGCAGTTCCAGTGCGCCCCACTCGGGCCCGGCCAGGCTGCTCATCAGGCCCAGTTCGATGTTTTCCTGCGGCTGCAGCTGGAACACCAGGCGGTTCGGTGCGGCCTGCTCACGCTGCGGGCGCTCGAACAGCCAATGGGTGACAGGCTTGAGCGTGACCACCACGCGGGTGGTGCGCTCGGGCAGGCGCTTGCCGGTGACCAGGTGGAACGGCACGCCGCTCCAGCGCCAGTTGTCGATATGCGCGGTGACGCCGGCAAAGGTTTCCACGTCGCTGCCTTCCGGCGGCTGGTAAGCCTGGGCCGGCTGGCCGTTGATGCTGCCGGCGGTGTAGCGCCCGCGGATGCTGTCACGGGCGGCATGTTTGGCATCGAGCGGGCGCAGGGCGCGCAGCACCTTGACCTTTTCGTCACGGATGCGGTCGGCTTCCAGCGAGGCCGGCGGCTCCATCGCGACCATGCACAGCAACTGCAGGATGTGGCTCTGGACCATGTCGCGCAGCGCGCCGGAGCGGGCGTAGTACGCGTCACGGCCGTCCACCCCTTCGCTCTCGGCCACCAGGATGTGCACCGACTCGATGTAGTTGCGGTTCCACACCGCTTCCAGCAGCGTGTTGCCGAAGCGCAGCGCGATCAGGTTCTGCACCGCCGCCTTGCCCAGATAGTGGTCCAGGCGGAACACGCGGTCTTCGTCGATCCACTGGCCGATGGTGCTGATGATCTCTTCGGCGCTTTCACTGTCGCTGCCGATCGGCTTTTCCAGCATCAGGCGCGCAGGTGCCGCCAGCGCGCCGCCCTTGGCAAGCCCTTCGCAGGTGGAGATGTAAAGGCCCGGCGGGATGGCCAGGTAGCTGACGCAGCGGCGGTCGACCAGATCGGAGACCGCAGCGGCGACCGAGTCGACGTCGCGCAGGTCCACCGAGCGGTAGTCGATGCGGCGCAGCAGGGAGGCGATGTCCTCCTGGCTGGCCATCGGCATGGCCTGCTGCAGGCGCGGGCGCAGGATGTCATGGAAGGCTTCGGTGTCATGGCCGGACAGGGCCAGCGCACGGATGCGGAAGTCTTCCGGCAGCAGGCCGTCGCCAAGCAGGCGCAGCAGCGAGGGGAACAGGTAGCGCTGGGCCAGATCACCTGTGGCACCGAACAGGAAGAGGGTGTCGTGCATCGCTCGAGTTTCAGATCCGGGTGACATCGTTGTCAATCGCTTCATGGCTGGGTTCAGGGGACATCCGCGCTACTGTCTGTCCGAGGCTCGCCGGGGGGCGGATGTCCGGCAGGCCGGAAGACCGTTCCGTTCGAAACCACTACCACGATGACCGTTCGTCTGGTCATCGAAGCAGATCGGCGCGCACCGACGTTCGGATAGTGCCACGTGAAAACGTTTACATGGCAGAATGGGCAACTGTATTCGATTGCAGTGGTCGCCGTCATGCGGCAACCGCGCAATCACCACTGCCATCGGGAGGGCCGAGGCAGTCCCCAATGACAGCCCGGCGTCGGGCGGACTGGATAGATTGATATGGCAAAAGTGCAGTTGCAGGGTGTGCGCAAGGTCTACGACAACGGCCAGGTCGCGGTGAAGGACGCCACCTTCGAGGTCGCCGATGGCGAGCTCATGGTACTGGTCGGTCCGTCGGGCTGTGGCAAGTCGACCCTGCTGCGGATGGTGGCGGGGCTGGAGGAGATCAGCGGCGGCACGCTCACCATCGGCGACCGCGTGGTCAACGATGTGGCGCCGAAGGACCGCGACATCGCCATGGTGTTCCAGAGTTATGCGCTGTATCCGCACATGACCGTAGCCGAGAACCTGGCCTTCGGCCTGAAGCTGCGCGGCCATGACAAGGCCACCATCGACAAGCGCATCGCAGAGGCCGCGCAGACGCTGGGCCTGACCGAGATGATGGACAAACTGCCCAAGGCGATGTCCGGTGGCCAGCGCCAGCGCGTGGCGCTGGGCCGTGCGCTGGTGCGCGAACCGGCGGTGTTCCTGCTGGACGAACCGCTGTCCAACCTGGATGCCAAGCTGCGCCACAGCGTGCGTACCGAAATCGCGCAGCTGCACCGCAAGCTGGGCACCACCATGATCTACGTGACGCATGACCAGGTGGAAGCGATGACCCTGGGCCAGCGCATCGTGGTGCTCAAGGACGGCATCATCCAGCAGATCGACACGCCGATGGCGCTGTACGACCGCCCAGCCAATCTGTTCGTGGCCGGCTTCCTCGGCAGCCCGGCGATGAACGTGCTGCGCGGCACGCTGCAGGGCGACGCCGGCGGCGTGACCGTGGTCGACGGCGACTGGCGTGCGCCGCTGGGCCAGGCCACCATCGACCCGGCGTGGCTGCAGAAGCCGATTGCCGTGGGCGCACGCCCGGAACACCTGCAGCCTGCGGCTGCCGACGATACGCATGCGTTCACCGCGCGCATCGAGGGCATCGAACCGGTCGGCAACGAGATCTTCGTCAACCTCAGCAGTGGCCAGCATGCGCTGACCATGCGCGTGGCGCCGCAGTCACTGCCGGGCGTGGGCGAGGACATCCGCGTGGCGATCCACCCGCAGGGCCTGCATTTCTTCGATGCGGAGACTGGCGAGCGCCTGTGATTCTGTAGAGCCGAGCCCATGCTCGGCTGCTTTGGCGGCGTGCGGACCAACGGTCCGCGCCCACCCGATTTTGTAGAGCCGAGCCCACGCTCGGCTGCTTCATAGGGGGTAAAACCTCAGCGCGCCAGGCCGTCCAGTAGCGGCATGCGCTGCGCGGCCACGCCGTCCACCTGCAGTCCGGCGTCGCTCGTTTCCAGCGGCAGCACCGCCAGGGCCAGCTCGCCAGCCACGCTGGCAATGCTGCCCAGCGCCGCACCGTCCTGCTCCACTCCATCGCCAGCCTGCGCCGGGGCTGCGGTATGCAGCAGCTGCACCGCGCGCTTGGCCTTGCCCAGGAAATGCGTGCGGGCCACGATTTCCTGGCCGGGGTAGCACCCCTTCTTCACGCTGTAGCCGTTCAGCCGGTCCAGGCCCAGCTGCTGCGGCGTCCACGTTTCGCGCTGGCTCTCTTCCAGGCGCGGCAGGCCGTAGCGCAGATCGGCTTGCCGCCAGGCCAGGGCAAACGCGCTCTCCTCGGCGTCGCTGCCGGCTGCGAATCCTTCAACCGGCCCGATGCGCAACGTGCGCGGCAGGGCATCACTGCCCAGGTCCAGCTCCCAGCCTGCTTCGCCACACTGCGCGATGGCGGCGCCACTGGCCGCTTCCGGCGCAGTGAAGGCGCCTGCAGTGACCAGATCTGCATGCACCTGCAGCTTCACCTTGCGGCGGAACACGAACCGCTGCAGTTGCGACGCAATCGCATCAGCGTCGCCATCGGCAAGCACCAGCATGACGTGGTCGTCGGCCAGCTTGAGCAGCTGGAACACCGCCAGTGTACGGCCCTTGGCGCTCAACCAGGCGCTCCATTGCCAGTGCAGCAGGGGCAGGGTGGTCACATCGCTGCTGAACTGGGCATGGGCGAAAACGGCCGCATCCGCGCCCTGCAGGCTCAGCAACTGGTGGCCGGGCAGGCGCGGATATCCGATGAAAGCAGGGGGCAGGTTGTCAGGCACGTGAACGAGGTCTAAAATTTGTGCGTTGCGAGACCCAACATGATAGGCCAAACAACCCCCACTCCCGACGACGAAACTGAAGCCCCGCTGGTCCCTGCGGCACCTGTGCCCGTGGAACGACCAGAGGCGGAAGAGGAATTCGGCGGCCGCGGCGGACTTGATCCGGTGCGGTATGGCGATTGGGAGAAAAACGGACGCTGCATCGATTTCTGATCAGCATTGAGCCAACGCGGCATCGTGCCGCCCAGCCGAGACAACGAGCCCAGCGAAATGGCGACCAGACAACGCCCCCTCTCCCCGCACCTTCAGGTGTATCGCTGGCAGATTCAGATGGCCACCTCGATCCTGCATCGAGCCACTGGCGTCTTTCTGTCCGTGGGTGCCCTCATCATTGCTGCCGGCCTGCTGGCCCTGATGATGGGACCCGATTCCTGGAACTGCTTCACCGGTCATGCCGGGGCCTGGTATGGCCGCGTGTTCCTGTTTGCGTGGACATGGTCGTTCGCCTATCACCTGTGCAATGGCATCCGCCATATCGTGCAGGACTTCGCTGTGGGCTTCAGCATTCCGGCCTTCGTCCGCAGCAGCTGGATCTCGGTTTTCGGCAGCCTGGTGATCACCGCGCTGGTCTGGGCCTACGTGTTGTTCGGAGGTGCCGCATGAGCAGGTTCCGTACCCCGCTGAAGAACGTGCGCGGCCTTGGCTCGGCCAAGACCGGCACCGAGCACTTCGTGCACCAGCGCCTGACCGCCGCCGCCCTGGTGGTGCTGGGCCTGTGGTTCCTGGTGTTCGTGGTGCGCATGGCCGGCGCCGATTACGCCACGGCCGTGGCCGCCATCGCCAAGCCGTGGAATGCCGTGCCGCTGATCGGCCTGCTGATCACCATGTTCTGGCACGCACAGCTCGGCATGCAGGTCGTGCTGGAAGATTACATCCACGAATCGCTGCTGGCCCTGGTGCTGCAGACCGCGGTGAAGTTCGTCGCCGTGCTCGGCATGATCGTCAGTGTGTTTGCGGTGGGCCGCATCGCCCTCGGCGTTGCCTGAGCCCAGGCACCAAGACAGGAATCCAGACTAGATGTCCGCTTACAAGATCACCGAACACAAGTACGACATGGTCGTGGTGGGTGCCGGCGGCGCCGGCCTGCGTGCCACGTTCGGCCTTGCCGCCAAGGGCCTGCAGACCGTGTGCCTGACCAAGGTCTTCCCGACCCGTTCGCACACCGTCGCTGCCCAGGGCGGTATTTCCGCCGCGCTCGCCAACATGGGCGAAGACGATTGGCGCTACCACTTCTACGACACCATCAAGGGCTCGGACTGGCTGGGCGACCAGGACGCCATCGAGTACATGTGCCGTGAGGCCATTCCGGCCATCATCGAGCTTGAGCACTACGGCGTGCCGTTCAGCCGCACCGCCGAAGGCAAGATCTACCAGCGCCCGTTCGGCGGCATGACCACCAAGTACGGCGAAGGCCCGGCGGCGCAGCGCACCTGCGCGGCAGCCGACCGTACCGGCCACGCCATGCTGCACACCCTGTACCAGCAGTCGCTCAAGCACGACGCGCGCTTCATGATCGAGTACTTCGCACTCGACCTGATCTTCGATGACGAAGGCGTGTGCCGTGGCGTGCTGGCGCTGGACATGTCCGACGGCACGCTGCATCTGTTCCGCGCCCAGGGCGTGGTGCTGGCCACCGGCGGCTACGGCCGTGCGTACTTCAGCGCCACCTCGGCGCACACCTGCACCGGCGACGGTGGCGGCCTGGCCATGCGCGCCGGCATCGCCATGCAGGACATGGAGTTCGTGCAGTTCCACCCCACCGGCATCTACGGTGCCGGCTGCCTGATCACCGAAGGTGTCCGCGGTGAAGGCGGCATCCTGCGCAACAGCAGCGGCGAGCGTTTCATGGAGCGCTACGCACCGCATTACAAGGATCTGGCCTCGCGTGACGTGGTGGCCCGTTCGATGACCATCGAGATCCGCGAAGGCCGCGGCGTGGGCGAGCACAAGGATCACATCCTGCTCGACCTGACCCACCTGGGCCCGGGCGTCATCGACGAGAAGCTGCCGGGCATCGCCGAGAGCGCCCGCATCTTCGCCGGCGTCGACGTGCACGAGCAGCCGATCCCGGTCATCCCGACCGTGCACTACAACATGGGTGGCATCCCGACCAACTTCCACGGCGAAGTCGTGCGCAAGGTCGGCGACAACCCGGATGCCGTGGTACCGGGCCTGTACGCCATCGGCGAAGCGGCCTGCGTGTCCGTGCACGGTGCCAACCGCCTGGGCTCGAACTCGCTGCTCGACCTGGTGGTGTTCGGCCGTGCGGTGGCCAACCGCTGCGCCGAGACCATCAAGCCGGGCGCGCCGCACAAGCCGCTGCCGGCCGATGCCTGCGACAAGGCACTGGGCCTGCTGGACAAGCTGCGCCACGCCAACGGCGATACGCCGACCTCGGTCATCCGTGACCGCATGCAGCGCACGATGCAGGCCGATGCCGCCGTCTTCCGCACCAGCCAGACCCTGAAGGAAGGCTGCGAGAAGATGGCCACCGTGTTCGATTCGTTCCAGGACGTGAAGGTCAGCGACCGTTCGCTGGTCTGGAACTCGGACCTGATCGAGACCTACGAGCTGAACAACCTGCTGCTGAACGCGGTGGCGACGATCAACTCGGCGGAACAGCGCAAGGAAAGCCGTGGTGCGCACGCGCACGAGGACTTCCCGGACCGCGACGACGTCAACTGGCACAAGCACACGCTGGTCACCGTCGACGAGAAGGGCAAGTGCAGCTTCGACTACCGTCCGGTGCACATGTACACGCTGACCGATGAGGTCGACGTGGTGCCGCCGAAGCCGCGCGTGTACTGATCGCGATCCCCGCCTACCATGCAATCCGCGCCCCGGTGGCGCGGGCCGCCTGAGCCAACGAGAGCAGCCATGGCCGAGTTTTCACTCCCCAAGAATTCCAAGGTCACCAAGGGCCAGCACTTCCCCGCCAAGAGCGGTGGCAAGAACCTGCGCACCTTCAAGATCTACCGCTGGAGTCCGGACGACGACAGCAACCCGCGCACCGATACCTATGAGATCGATCTGGACGCCTGCGGCCCGATGGTCCTGGACGCGCTGATCAAGATCAAGAACGAGATCGATCCGACCCTGACCTTCCGTCGCTCCTGCCGTGAAGGTATCTGCGGTTCGTGCGCGATGAACATCGACGGCACCAATACCCTTGCCTGCACCCGCGCCATCGCGGACTGCGGCAAGAAGGAAGTGCCGATCTACCCGCTGCCGCACATGAGCGTGGTCAAGGATCTGGTTCCGGACCTGACCCACTTCTACGCGCAGTACGCCTCGATCAAGCCGTGGATCCGCACCCAGACCCCGGCACCGCCGGACCGCGAGCGCCTGCAGTCGCCGGAGGACCGCAAGAAGCTGGACGGCCTGTACGAGTGCATCCTGTGCGCCTGCTGCTCGACCAGCTGCCCGAGCTACTGGTGGAACGGCGAGCGTTACCTGGGCCCGGCGATCCTGCTGCAGGCCTACCGCTGGATCATCGACTCGCGCGATGAGGACACCGGTGCGCGCCTGGACGATCTGGAAGATCCGTTCAAGCTGTACCGCTGCCACACCATCATGAACTGCGCCCGGACCTGCCCGAAGGGCCTGAACCCGGCGCTGGCGATCGCCGAGATCAAGAAGCTGATGATGGAACGCCGCGCCTGATACAGGCCTGCGGTACCCGGTAGAGCCACACCACGCGTGGCTGCACCACCTCAGTAGAGCCACGCCATGCGTGGCTTTGCTGTATCTGGAGAAACACAATGGACGAAGACACCCTGCTGAAGAAGCTGCGCTGGCGCTGCCGTCGCGGCATGCGCGAGCTGGACCAGCTGTTCGGGCGCTACCTGGACCGCGAATGGGGCACTGCGCCGACCGAAGAGCGCGAGGTTTTCCTGTTCCTGCTCGACTGCGAGGACGATAAGTTGTGGCGCTGGTTCATGGGCTACGAGGCCTGCCCGCATGCACACGCCATCCCCCTCATGCAGAAGATCCTCGCCCTCAAGGCTTGAGTGGCGGCCCTCGCGGCTGCAGGCCGGCGCACAGGCGCTGGTGTTGCTGGCCGCGCCCTGGCTGCTGGGTGCCTCGGCGCTGCCGGAAGACCGGTACTGGCCAGCGTTGCTGGCGGTCTGGGTGCTCGGCGTGATCCAGAGTGTGGTGCGGCTGCGCAGGCCCCGGCGCTGGCTTGATCTGACCGTGCTGCCGGCACCGCTGCAGCTGGATGGCAGCGACATCGACGCCCCCCGGCTGGTGGTGCGTGGCCCCTGGCTGCTGCTGCACTGGCGCAGGGAAGGGCGACAGGGGCGCCTGCTGTTCTGGCCCGATGTGCTGAACCACCGGCAGCGACGTGAACTGCGACTGGCCGTATCCGCACGTGACGTTTCACGTCGACCCCGTACGATGGCACCATAGACTGAATCGACTGGCGTGCCTGCATGTTCAAACCCATCCCCGTGGCCATCGGCCTGCGCTACCTGCGCGCCAAGCGCCGCAACGGCTTCATTTCGTTCATTTCAATGGCATCGATCCTGGGCATCGCGCTCGGCGTGACGGTGCTGATCACCACCCTGGCGGTGATGAGCGGTTTCCAGAAGGAAATCCGCAGCCGCCTGCTGCAGATGACCGCCCACACCACCATCAGCCGCGATGGCGAGCCGATGCCGGACTGGATGCGCGTGGTCGACGTGGCCAACAAGGATCCGCGCGTGGCCGGTGCTGCGCCGTACATCGAAATCCAGTCGATGATCAGCGGCCCGCGCGTGCAGGGCGCGATCATCCAGGGCATCGATCCGGCGCTGGAACCGAAGGTGTCGGTGATCGACAGGAAGATCACCAAGGGCAGCTATGACAGCCTCAAGCCGGGCAGCTTCAACCTGCTGCTGGGCAAGGAGCTGGCCATCTGGTTGGGTGTGGATGTAGGCGACCAGGTACTGGTGACCTTTGCCGAAGTGCAGGGCACGCCCGCAGGAGCGGTGCCACGGATGAAGCGCTTCACCGTCAGCGGCATCTTCGAGGCCGGCTACAACGAGGTCGACCGCGGCGTCGGCTTCGCCAACATGAAAGACCTCGAGCGCGTGCTGCGCTCGGACGGTGCCACCGGCGTCCGCCTGAAACTGCACGACATGGACCGTTCGCTGGAAGTGGGCGTGGACCTGGCACAGAACCTGGGTGGCGCCTATCGGGTGAGCGACTGGACACAGCAGAACGCCAATCTCTACCACTCGCTGCGCATGGAAAAGGTGGTGATGGGCATCCTGCTGTCGCTGATCATCGCGATGGGTGCCTTCAATCTGGTGTCCTCGCAGGTGATGCTGGTGACCGACAAGCAGGCCGACATCGCCATCCTGCGCACGTTGGGCCTGACCCCCGGCGGGGTGATGCAGGTGTTCATGGTGCAGGGCTCGCTGATCGGCATCTTCGGCACGCTGGCCGGCCTGATCGGCGGCATCACCCTGACCTTGAACCTGGAGCGCATCCTCAGCGCCATCGAGTCGCTGTTCAACGTCAAGCTGCTGCCGGAAGACGTCTACTACATCACCGGCCTGCCCACCGACATGCAGACCGGCGACATCGTGGCGATCACGCTGATCGCCCTGCTGATGAGTTTCCTGGCCACCCTGTACCCCGCCTGGCGGGCAGCACGCACCCAGCCGGCGGAGGCCCTGCGTTATGAATAAGGTCGTCAATCTCGGCGATGAAGTGATCCGTGCCGAGGCGCTGGGCAAGACCTACGCCGAAGGGCGCATGCAGACCCCGGTGTTCGACGGGCTGGACCTGAACGTCAATGCCGGCGAGACGGTGGCGATCATCGGTGCCTCCGGCGCCGGCAAGAGCACGCTGCTGCACCTGCTGGGTGGGCTGGATGTACCGACGGCCGGCGAGGTGTACGTCACCGGCCAGCGCATGTCGGCGCTGTCGGACACCGCACGTGGCCTGCTGCGCAACCAGGCGCTGGGCTTCGTGTATCAGTTCCACCACCTGCTGCCGGAATTCACTGCGCTGGAAAACGTGATGATGCCGGTGATGCTGGCCGGTACCGGCGTGGCCGAAGCGAGCAGCCGGGCCACCGCACTGCTGGAAGCGGTCGGCCTCGGCCATCGCCTGGACCACAAGCCGGGCGAGCTGTCCGGGGGCGAGCGCCAGCGTGCCGCCGTGGCGCGTGCGCTGGTCAACCACCCGGCCTGCGTGCTTGGCGATGAGCCCACCGGCAACCTGGATGACCGTACTGCCGCCACCGTGTTCGAGCTGATGCTGGAGCTCAACCGCGCGCGTCACACCAGCCTGGTACTGGTGACCCACGACCGCAGCCTGGCCCGCCGCCTGGACCGGGTGCTGGAGCTCCGCGAAGGTCGCCTGCACGCATTGGCCCACGCCAACGTGTGATGGGATCCGGCGGACAGCGCCGACCGGCGGCTGAATGGGGCCGCTGGTCGTCGCGTCCGCGTTGCCTTGGCGGGCGCATGATGGCGACACATTCCCGCTGGAGATCGCCATGAAAACCCCGTTGCTGATCGCTGGCCTGTGCCTGGCCTTGGCCGGCTGCGCCACCACCGGCCTGAGCAGTGCCGACCGGCTGGACCTCTACCGTGCGCATGCAGGCCCGCCGCAGAAGGACATGCAGTTCTTCGGCACGCTCAACGGCTGGACCGAGCTGGGGGACGGTGCGCTGGCGGTGTGGACCAAGCCCAGTGAAGCCTATCTGCTGGAACTGACCGGGCCGTGCCCGGACCTGTCCTATGCGCCGGCCATCGGCCTGACCAGCCACATGGGCCGGGTCACGACGCCATTCGACAAGGTGCTGGTGCGCGATCCCACCGGCGGCCCGCGCCTGCCGTGCTTCATCAAGACCATCCGCAAGCTGGACGTGAAAGCGCTGCGTGCGCAGGAAAAGGAAATGCGCCAGGCGCAGGTGCAGGAGCGCGAAGAATAAAAAAAGGGGACGGAGGGGATTAAGTCGTTTGTGGAACAAACGACTTAATCCCCTCCGTCCCCTTTTTTGCCTGGCCTCAGGCTTCCGGGGTGAAGCCGGCCGGCTTCTCAGCGTCCTTCTCGAACAGGAATTTGACCAGCTCTGCTTCCAGCATCGCGCGGTGTTCCGGCTTGCGCGGGGACAGGCGGTTCTCGTTGATCAGCATGGTCTGGTGCGCCAGCCACGCCGCCCAGGCCTGCTTGCCGATGTGGTTGAACACGCGCTGGCCCAGCTCACCAGGGTAGGGCACGAAGTCCAGGCCCTCGGCATCGCGTTGTTCGTACTGGCAGAAGACGGTTCGGGGCATGGTAGTCACTCGTGGTTGCGGGTTTTCGTGGATCTGCGTTTCGGCGCCTTGACCGGCGTGCCGTCCAGCAGCTTGCGGATCGGCGCAGGCAGGCCCAGCGCCGGGAGTTCATCGGCGGCGACCCAGCGCAGTGCGGGTTCCTCCACGCGCAGGCCGCGGACCTGTCGCGACAATACCTGCAGGTGCAGCCGGTAGTGGCTGAAGGTGTGCTGCAGCACCGGCAGTTCCTCGGCCTCTTCCAGCGAACCGTCGACATGCGTGTCGAACCAGTCCTGCAGTTCGCTGCCGGCGTCGGCCTGTGGCAGGGTCCACAGCTGCGCCCAGATGCCGGTGTCCGGGCGCTTCTGCAGCAGCACGCGTTGCTGGGCATCGCGCAGCAGCAGGGCCACTGCCTCGCGCTCGGGCAGGGTCTTGCCGGGTTTCGGCGTGGGCAGCTCGGCGGTGCGGCCTTCGCGGCGTGCCACGCAGTCCTGCTGCAGCGGGCAGATCACGCACGCAGGCTTGGCACGGCTGCACACGGTCGCGCCGAGGTCCATCTGCGCCTGGGTGTAATCGGCCATGCGCCCGGCTGGGACCTGCCCCACATGCGCTTCGGCCAGCGACCACAGCTGCTTTTCGATGGCTGGCAGGCCGGGAAAGCCTTCGATGCCGTGGTAGCGGCTGAGCACGCGCTTGACATTGCCATCAAGGATCGCGAACGGGGCGTTCCATGCCTGGCTGAGGATCGCGCCGGCAGTGCTGCGGCCGATGCCAGGCAGGGCGTGCAGGGCATCGAAATCGCCCGGCAGGTCGCCGTCATGCAGCTCCACGCAGCGTTTGGCCGCCGCGTGCAGGTTGCGTGCGCGGGCGTAGTAACCCAACCCGGCCCACTGCGCCATCACCGCATCGTTGCTGGCGGCAGCCAGGTCGGGCAGGGTCGGGAAGTGCTGCAGGAACCGCTGGAAATAGGGGATGACCGTGGTCACCTGGGTCTGCTGCAGCATGATTTCCGACAGCCAGACCCGATAGGGACTGCGCGGATGCTGCCAGGGCAGGTCGTGACGGCCGTGGCCGTCGAACCAGTGCAGCAGACGGGCGACGAAGCCGTCTTGTGGGGCGGTGTCGGCGCTGGCGTTTGGCTGGCGGGGCATCGGCGTTCCGGGAAGAGGCAGCCACCCATGGGGCGGCTCTACCAGTAGAGCCACCCCATGGGTGGCTGCACGTGGAGTGCGGTAGAGTCACGCCATGCGTGGCTGCATGCGTCTCAGCCGCCCAGCGCCTCAGGCAGCAGGGCGTCGACAAAGGCTTCCGGGTCGAACACGCGCAGGTCTTCCGGACGCTCGCCGATGCCGGCGAAGCGGATCGGAATGCCGAACTCGCGGGCCAGGGCGAAGACCACGCCGCCCTTGGCGGTGCCGTCCAGCTTGGTCACCACCAGGCCGGTCACCTTCACTGCGGCATTGAACTGGCGCAGCTGCGACAGCGCGTTCTGGCCCGTGGTGCCGTCGATCACCATCAGCACTTCGTGCGGCGCGGTTTCGTCGATCTTGCCGAGCACGCGGCGGATCTTGCCCAGCTCGTTCATCAGGCCCGACTGGGTATGCAGGCGGCCTGCGGTATCGGCGATCAGCACCGAGGTGCCGCGTGCCTTGCCCGCCTGCAGCGCGTCGTAGGCCACCGAGGCGGCATCGGCGTTCTGGCCCTGGGCGACCACGGCGACGCCGTTGCGCTCGCCCCAGGCCTGCAGCTGGGCCACGGCGGCAGCACGGAAGGTATCGCCGGCGGCCAGCATCAGGCTGTGGCCTTCATCCTTGAAGCGCTTGGCCAGCTTGCCGATGGTGGTGGTCTTGCCGACGCCGTTGACGCCGACGGTGAGCACCACGAAGGGCTTGGCATTGCGGTCGATCACCAGCGGCTTGGCCACCGGCTGCAGGATCGCGATCAGTTCGCTGCGCAGCGCGGCCAGCAGCGCATTGGCGTCGACGAATTCGCGCGACCTCATGCGCTTGCGCAGGCCCTCGACCAAGTCGGTGGTGGCACCCACGCCGACGTCGGCGGTGATCAGTGCGGTTTCCAGTTCGTCCAGCAGGTCGTCGTCGAGCTTGGGATTGCGCGAGAACAGGCCGCCGAAGCTGCGGGCGATGACGCTGTTGCGCAGGCGCTCACGCCAGCCGGGCTTGCCGGCAGGGGCCGGGGCGGCGTCGACCAGCACCGGCAGGTCAGCGGCCGGTGCAGCCGGTGCTTCGGCCGGAGTGACCGGTGCCAGCGGCGCGAGCACGGCGGCGGCAGCCAGCGCCTCGGCTTCAAAGTCCTCCGGAGCGATGACGCGTTCCGGGGCTGGTGCCACCGGTGCGGCGGCAACCGGCAGTTCGGGCGCTGCGACGGGCGCAGGCGTGGCGGCCTCGGCACTGACCAGCGCGGCTACAGGCGTGGCCGGGGTCTCCTCGGCCGGGGCAGCGGACGGGAACGCCGCCGCCAGCTCGTCAGCCGAGTAATGCTGGGTCTTGGGCGCCTCCGGCGTGGCGGCGTCCTGGGGCTTCTTGCGGCGGAAAAAACTGAGCATTGGCAAAAGGCGCTGAAATCAGAGGGATATGCTACCACCCGGGCCTGTTGGCCTGATGTGGACTCAAGGTTGCGTGTACGGGTCCGTTAACTGGTCCGAGGGGCTGCGCAGGGCGGCCCGGAGGCCGCCGATGAACGTGATGGAGACTGCGCTGTCCGGCATGCGTGCGGCCCAGCAGGGCATACAGGTAGCCGCACACAACGTGGCCAACCTTGCCGCTCCTGATGCCGAACGGCTGCAGATGCAGCGCAGTGTTGCGGAACAGGGCGGGGTGGAAACCACCGTTACCACGACCGATCCCGACCCGACGGTGCCGCTGGGCGACCTGCTGGCGGCCAGGGCTGAGGTGGTGGCGTTTGCTGCCAATGCCGCGGTGATCCGCCGCCAGGACCAGATGCTGGGCTCGCTGCTGGACCGGAGCGCGTGAGGCAACCGGCTCTGGTAGGTGTCAACCTCGGTTGACACGCCTTTGGAGCGCCAACCGGGGTTGGCATCTACCAGGGCAGGGCGCCAACCGAGGTTGGCATCCATCACCGCCCGGTAGCGCCGGGCCAGGCCCGGCGACCACCCCGTCGGTCAGGCCGACAGCTCCAGCAGCAGCTTGTTCAACCGCGCCACATAGGCGCCCGGATCCTTCAGGCTGTCACCGGCGGCCAGCGCGGCCTGGTCGAACAGCACCCGGCCCAGGTCGTCGAAGCGCGCGCCGTCGGCTTCCGCATCGAGCTTGGCAATCAGCGGGTGGCCCGGGTTGATCTCAAGCACTGGCTTGCTGTCGGGCACCTTCTGCCCGCTGGCTTCCAGAATCTGGCGCATCTGCAGACCCAGGTCCTGTTCGCCGATGGCCAGCACCGCCGGCGAATCGGTCAGGCGGTGCGAGACGCGCACCTCGGCCACGTCATCACCGAGCACGGTCTTCAGGCGCTCCACCAGGGCCTGCTTGTCCTTGGCGGCCGCTTCCTGTTCCTGCTTGTCGGCCTCGCTTTCCAGCGCGCCCAGGTCGAGGTCGCCGCGGGCGATGTCGACGAAACCCTTGCCGTCGAAATCGGTCAGGTAGCCCATCAGCCACTCGTCGATGCGGTCGGTCAGCAGCAGTACTTCCACGCCCTTCTTGCGGAACACTTCCAGATGCGGACTGTTGCGCACCTGGCTGTAGCTCTCGCCGGTCAGGTAGTAGATCTTGTCCTGGCCCTCGGCCATGCGGCCGATGTAATCGGCCAGCGACACGGTCTGTGCATCGGCTTCGCCACGGGTGGACGCGAAGCGCAGCAGGCCGGCCACCTTCTCGCGGTTGTTGTAGTCCTCGGCCGGGCCTTCCTTCAGCACCTGGCCGAATTCCTTCCAGAAGGTGGCGTACTGCTCGGGCCTGTCGGCAGCCAGCTTTTCCAGCATGTCCAGCGAGCGCTTGGTCAGCGCGGCCTTCATCGAATCGATGACCGGGCCGGACTGCAGGATCTCGCGGGAGACGTTCAGCGAGAGATCGTTGGAATCGACCACGCCCTTGATGAAGCGCAGGTACAGCGGCAGGAACTGCTCGGCCTGGTCCATCACGAACACGCGCTGCACGTACAGCTTCAGGCCCTTGGGTGCGTCGCGGTGGTACAGGTCGAACGGTGCACGGCCGGGCACGTACAGCAGCGAGGTGTACTCCAGCTTGCCTTCGACCTTGTTGTGGCTCCATGCCAGCGGGTCGCTGTGGTCGTGCGCCACGTGCTTGTAGAACTCGGTGTACTCGGCGTCGCTGATCTCGGTGCGCGGGCGGGTCCACAGGGCACTGGCGCGATTGACGGTCTCCCACTCGCCGGCGGCGCCTTCTTCGCCTTCCTTCGGCATCTGGATCGGCAGGCCGATATGGTCCGAGTACTTCTTGAGGATGCTGCGCAGGCGCCAGCCATCGGCGAAGTCGTGCTCGCCGTCCTTCAGGTGCAGCACGATGCGGGTGCCGCGTTCGGCCTTGTCGACCGTGGCCACCTCGAAATCGCCTTCCCCGCGCGAGGTCCAGCGCACGCCTTCGGCGGCGGCCAGGCCGGCACGGCGCGAGGTCACTTCCACTTCGTCGGCGACGATGAAGGCGCTGTAGAAGCCGACGCCGAACTGGCCGATCAGCTGCGAATCCTTCTTCTGGTCGCCGGACAGCTGGCGCAGGAAATCGCCGGTGCCGGACTTGGCGATGGTGCCAAGGTGGGCGATGGCCTCGGCGCGGCTCATGCCGATACCGTTGTCTTCGATGGTGATGGTGTGGGCGGTGGAGTCGAAGCTGACGCGCACGCGCAGCTCGCTGTCACCCTCCAGCAGGGCCGGCTGGGTCAGGGCCTCGAAGCGCAGCTTGTCGGCGGCGTCGGCGGCGTTGGAGACCAGCTCGCGGAGGAAGATTTCCTTGTTGGAGTACAGCGAGTGGATCATCAGCTGCAGCAGCTGCTTGACCTCGGTCTGGAAGCCAAGGGTTTCGGTCTGGTGGGTCTCGGTCATCGATAGGGCTCCATGTGCAATGCCGCGCCAGCGCGTGCGGCCTGGCAAAGGGGTATGGCTGATTGTCCCGAAATCAAGGGGTTGGTCGGCAGGGCTTGCAGCCCTGCACCCGCAGTAGTGCCGGCCGCTGGCCGGCAACAGCAACAGCAACAGCGACAGCAACAGCAACAGCAACAGCGACAGCAACAGCAACAGCAACAGCAACAGCAACAGCAACAGCGGGGTATCCGTGGTTGGGCGGGGCGGTGTCGGATTGCGGGGACGCCGCAAGTCCCCCTCCGGGGCCCGGCCCAGCCGCTGGCGGCTGGGCGTTCGGGCGCTTGCGAAGCAATGCTTCGCAAGCAAAGCGCCCTCACCCCTGTACGCTTGGCCGCCGCTTGCTCGTGTGCGCCATCCTGCGCACACGGCAAGACCGGGGTTGGGCGTCCTGCCCAACCCGCCCGAGGCA
>NZ_JBNNHG010000034.1:0-31226 GCF_050268705.1 Stenotrophomonas sp. NPDC077659
GTCCTGGTCGAGTGCGCCGCCGAGCACGCTGCCAAGGCCGCCGCCCGCGTGCTGGCCAAGGCGCTGGACGAGGCCAACGGCCAGTTCCTGGACAACGACAAGTCGCCGTCGCGCAAGCTGGGCGGCATCGACAACCGTGGCAGCCACTTCTACATCGCGCTGTACTGGGCCCAGGCCCTGGCCGCTCAGGATGAAGACGCCGCACTGAAGGCCCGCTTCGCCCCGCTGGCCAAGGCACTGACCGACAACGAGCAGGCGATCATCGACGAGCTGATCGCGGTGCAGGGCAAGGCCGTGGACATCGGCGGTTACTACCGCCCGGATGTGGCCAAGGCCAGCAAGGCCATGCGCCCGAGCGCGACGTTCAACGCCGCGCTGGAGCAGCTGCGCGGCTGATTGATCGCCGCTTGGTTGTGAGACCTGGAACCCGCGCTTCGGCGCGGGTTTCTTTTTCCTGGGGAGTGGGGTTGTTGCCCGGGGTCGGATTCCTCTGCTTCGCAGAGGCGCTGACCCCACTGCCCGGCAACCTGGCGCTGGCCCGCCGCAAGGTGCAGGACGTGGAAGCCGAGCTGGCGATCTGGGCCACGCTCGACTGCTCCTGCTCCGGCCTTTCGTAGATACCGTGTTGTCCTTGCCTAGGCAAGGACAACACGGTATCTACACAAGCCACCCCACGGCGGCGTATGGTGGATGCCCGTCTCCCTGCCGAGCCGTGCATGTCCCAGCCTGACATCGCTGCCGATCTGGCACCGCGTATCGCCGTGGCCATCCGCGATGGCTTCGAGGACTACCACGCCCGTTTTGCCGCGATCACCGCACGGGCGCGGCTGCGCTTCGAGCAGCGCGACTGGACCGGTGCACGGCAGGATGCGGTCGAGCGTATCGCCCTGTATGACCTGTGCATCGCCGAACGCATGGATGCGCTGCGGCGCATGGCCGGCGAGGCCGTCGGTCTGCGCGCGCTGTGGCTGCAGGTCCATGCGCGCTACAGCACCCTGCTGCAGGGGCTGATCGATGCCGAGCTGTACAAGACGTTCTACAACACCCTGTCACGGCGCTTGTTCGCGACCCGTGGCGTCGACCCGGCGCTGGAATTCATCGCCTTCGACATCGAGCCCTCCGATGCGATCACCCACCCGGTGGCGCGCCACACCTACGCGGTGTCACCCACGCGCCCGGTGGAGGCACTGCAGCGGGTGCTGGCCGACTACCGCTTCGAGGTGCCGTACGCACACCAGCTGCGCTGCGCCGCCGCCATCGTCATCCGCCTGCAGGATGACCTCGCGCATTGGGGCGATACCCCGGTGCGCAGCATCGAGCTGCTCGATACCGTGTTCTATCGCGAGCGGCGCGCTTACCTGGTCGGGCGCGTATTCGGCGAGCACCGCTTTTCGCCCTGCGTCATCGCGCTGGTCAACGACGAGCAGGGCCTGCGTGCCGATGCGGTGCTGACCCGCCGCCGCGATGTTGCCCATCTGTTCGGGGTGTCGCGCAGCTACTTCCACGCCAACCTGGCCACCGTCGGTGATGCGGTGGTGTTCCTGCGCAGCCTGCTGCCGGGCAAACCGATCGATGAGATCTACACCGTGCTGGGCCGCGCCAAGCAGGGCAAGACCGAACGTTACCGCACGTTCTTCCGCCACTTCGGCGAGTACCCGCACGAGCGCCTGGTGCATGCCGAAGGTACGCCGGGCATGGTCATGGCGGTGTTCACCCTGCCCAGCTACCCACTGGTGTTCAAGCTGATCCGCGACCGCTTTGCCTGGCCCAAGGCGATGTCGCGGTTGCAGGTTGAAGAGAAGTACGCACTGGTTTTCAACCTGGATCGGGTCGGCCGCCTGCTCGATGCACAGCCCTATCGCTACCTGCGCTTCCCGCGCGAACGCTTCGCCCCGGCGCTGCTGGATGAGCTGCTGCAGCAGTGCGCGCAGAGCGTGCAAGTGCAGGGCGATGAGGTCGAGATTGCCCTGTGCTACGTGCAGCGACGCTTCCGCCCGCTCAACCTGTACCTGCGCGAGCAGGCCGCGCCGGCCGTACGCGCGGCGGTACTGGACTATGCACAGGCGATCACCGACATGGCCCGCAACAACATCTTTCCGGGCGACATGCTGCCAAAGAACTTCGGTGTGTCCCGTCATGGCCGCGCCGTCTTCTACGACTACGACGAGTTGTGCCTGATCAGCGACTGCGTGTTCCGCGCGTGGCCGCAGCCGCGCACGCCGGAAGAGGCACTTGCCGACGAGCCGTGGTTCCATGTCGGCCCGCGCGACGTGTTTCCCGAGCGCTTCGGTCCGTTCATGGGGCTGCCGGCGCAGGAGCTGGCAGCGGTACGCGAGCACTACCGCCACCTGTTCGATCCGACGTGGTGGCAAGGGCTGCAGGCCCGCTTCGCCAACGGAGAGTACCCTGACACCCCTCCCTACGGCGCCGATCATCGCTTGGCCTGATCGACCCTGCGGTAACCCACCGCCGTGAGACATGGGGTACGCTTCCTGGCCCAGACACAAGGAGTGAGTGTGATGCGATCTTCCCTTTTCCTGGCCCTGACCCTGGCCCTCGGTGGTGGTGCGGGCTGCATCGGCACGGCCGATGCGCAGAGCGCACGTGAGGTGCGCAAGCAGACCGAGGCCAGCATGACGCTCAGTGGCGTCATCGACATCGGCCGCGAGGGCCAGGTGGAACGCTTCCAGCTCGACCACAGCGAGAAGGTCGCCGAAGACGTGGCGGCCATGGTCGATGGCACGGTCAAGGCGTGGCGTTTCGAGCCGGTGCTGGTGGATGGCAAGCCGGTGCGTGCGCGTACCACCGTTCAGCTGCGCCTGCTGGCCGACAACATGGCCGGCAACACCATGCAGATCCGCGTGGTCGACGCGAATTTCGACAAGGTCCGTGACGGAAACAATCCCAGCAGCGACGACATCAGCGCGGTGAACATGCGCCCGCCGGTGTATCCGGACAAGGCGGCCTCGATCCGCGGCCAGGGTGTGGTGCTGCTGCTGGTCAGGATCGGGCGTGATGGCAAGGTGGCCGACGTGATTGCCGAACGGACCAACCTGACCTCGGTCGGTCCCGGCCGCACCATGGACATGCTGCGCGATGTGCTGGCCAAGGCCAGCGTCAAGACCGCGCGCGGCTGGACCTTCAATCCGCCGACGACCGGCAAGGACAAGGACAACGAGTTCTGGACCGTACGGATACCGGTCAACTATTCCTTCAACCACAAGGAAGAGCGCTACGGCCGCTGGTCAGCCTATATCCCGGGACCACGCCAGCAGGCACCGTGGATCACCGGCGAAGACGAGAAGGCCACGGGCTCCGATCTGCTGCCTGAAGGCGGCATCTACATGGTCGGCCGCAACGACGGTCCGCGCCTGCTGACGCCGCTGGGCTGAACGCCGCGGTGACGAAAGCGCCGGGTGTTGCCCGGCGCTCCCGCGCGCTGCTCAATCTGCGTGCGGGTAGACCACCACCCGGTTGCGGCCCTGCTCCTTGGCCAGGTACAGCGCCTTGTCAGCCAGGCGCATCGCCTGTTCCACGTCGGCGTGGAAGGTGGGGAAGTGGGCCACGCCCAGCGACACGGTGATGGTGCCGACCGGTGCGAACGCCTGGCCGGCAATCGCCTGGCGCAGGCGCTCGGCGGTCTGCTCGGCGGCAGCTGCGCCCACGCCCGGCAGCAGCAGGAGAAACTCCTCGCCACCGGCACGGCACAGCACGTCGGTTTCACGCGAGTGGCGGCGCATCTGCTCGGCAATATGGACGATGGCGGCGTCGCCGACGTCATGGCCGTAGCCGTCGTTGATCGCCTTGAACCGGTCGATGTCCAGTGCCACGATCGCGAACGGCAGCCCCTGCGCCTGCAGGACCTCCTGCGCGTTCTGCAGGCCGCGGCGGTTCAGCAGCCCGGTCATCGGATCTGTGCGGCTGGCGCGGTTGAGGGTACCGATGCGGTCCTGCAGGGCGTTGAAGCTGTACAGCACGGCCTGCTTCAGCTGCGCCACTTCGAAATACCAGGCACGGATGCCGGTGACGTGGCTGATCGCGTTGCCGGTGTCTTCGCCTTCCTGCACGTTGCGCGCCAGCTGCCACAGCGGCATCGAGATGCGTCGCGCGAACCACCAGGTGATCAGCAGCGAGAGCACTCCCAGCGGAATCGCATTCCAGGTGACCGAGGTCATCAACCGTGACAGCGGCTGCAGGGTCGCTTCGGTCGGGCGCTGCGCGATGATGCCCCAGCCGGTGACCGGCACCGGTGCATAGCCGGACAGCTGGGCCACGCCATGGTTGTTGACCAGCTGCTGGCTGCCCGAACGGCCGCGCACGACCGCCTTCACTGCTGGGTTTTCCAGCGCGTAAGTGCCCACTTCCCTGGGATTGTTGTGGTAGATGATGCGTCCGTTGTGATCGACCACATACAGGTACGAGCCATCGCGGTAGTAGTGCTTGCCCAGCAGGGTGTGCAGCGCGCTGCGCTGGCGCAGGTACAGGGTGCCGCTGACATAGCCCAGGTAGGTGCCTTGGCGGTCGAAGATGGGGTGCGACAGCGAGATCAGCAACTTGCCGGTGGCCGACTGGTACGGGTCGGTGATCAGCGGTTGGCGCAGTGCCAGCGCCTGGGTGCTGCCGACGCTCTTGAGCACTTCGCCCTGCAGCTGCAGGGTCTGCGGCGAGGTGGCGATCACCAGGCCATCCACGTTCACCACCAGTGACGAGTTGAAGCTGCTGGACTGCAGCTGCAGTCGGCTGGCCTCGTCCTGCGCATGGCCGGCATCCAGGCCACTTTCGCCGAGCCGGGTGGCGGCATAGGCCAGCTGCTGCTGTGCGGACAACAGAAAGGTCTGCGTCGTCTCGGCCAGCTTGCTGGTATAGACGCGGTTGGCTTCCAGGGTGTTGCTCACCAGCTGGTCGCGCTGCACGCGGTAGCTGGCCAGCAGGGTGTTGCCGAGTGCGATGAGCGTACTGAGCAGGGCCAGCGCTAGGATCAGCTTGCCCAGGTTGAGGCGGTTGGAGATCGGTGGCATGCGGCAGCGGCGCCCGGCGCAGCCAAGGGGCTGCCGGGCAGAAGCGGTGGGGGAACAGCCATTATGGGCACATTCGCCGGCGCTGGAGTTAAGCCGGGTCTTCCGGTTTCAGCGCTGCAGGCGTCGCCGCAGCGTGTCGCGCACCCGTTCCGCGCCTGCCGCGTCCAGCGGCGCCAGCACGCCGCGCGCGTTGGGCGGCACATGCGCCGCAGTATGTTCATCGGCATCGAACACGTAGTGGTCGAGCATCGAGCGCCAGTGTCCGCGCTGTTCCGGCGGCAGGTCGCGCAGGGCGAGGATGGCCAGCATCAGCGCGTTCATCGGCGAATCCATCCATGCCGGCACCGCTCGCCACCAGCTGTTGACCAGCACGTTGAAGGCGTCCAGCCCTTCCATGTGGTGCCACCACAGCGAAGGAATGAATACCGCATCGCCGGGTTGCAGCTCGGCCACCAGCGCATGTTCCAGCGCTTGGGCGAAACGCGGGAAGCGGTGCAGGTCCGGGGCGTGGAAATCGACCAGGCTGATGGCCTGTCCGGCCGGGGTGAAATCCAGCGGGCCGACATACAGATTGCTGACCTGGGCGGGTGGAAACAGGGTGACCCGGCGGCGGCCGGCGGCCACGCAGGCCAGGTTGTCCGGTACATCCTGGTGGGCGGCAATGCGCGAGCGGTTGCCGATCCAGATGCTGGCCAGCGGATCGGCCACGCCGAGGTGCAGCGGATTGGCCTGGCTGAAACCGGGCAGGAAGCTGTCCAGCGTGGTCGACGCCACATAGATGGAGGGCGGCGCGGGATCGCTGGCATATTTCAGCAGCGTGGCCAGCACCACCTTCAGCGGGATCTGTTCGCGGCGGAAATTGAAGCCGCTCATGTCCGCGTTGTAGAACAGTCGGCCGTGCGTGTCGGGTGCGGCGGTGGTCGCCGTCACCGGCAGCTGGCCGTGGTCGAAGGTCGCCAGATGGGCGACGGCCTCGCTGGCGGAGCGGCGCGCGGCCTGCACCAGCGGCCAGTGTGCCACCAGCCCCCGGATCACCTTCGGCGTGGTCCAGGCGCGCAGCTGCGTGGGCAGCTGCGCCGGGTCCAGTCCGTGGATCTCTTCGATGGGGCGGGGCTGGGGCAGCATGCGGGTATCCAGTGCGGAGCTGAGCCGAGCATGGGCTCGGCTCTACAGAAATGCACGGGCCCGTGCCCGGCTCCACGGTACCGCACGGGCCCATCCCCGCCTCCGTAGAGCCGAGCCCATGCTCGGCTCCACAGTACTGCAGCAGGTCAGAACTTGTAGCGTACGCCGAACATGTAGCGCGGACCGGTCTGGGTGGCATAGCGCAGCATGTTGGTATGGCGCGAGTAGGTGCGCATGGTTTCGTCGGTCAGGTTGATCGCTTCCAGGCTCAGGCTCAGCTGCTCGCTCACCGCGTAGCTGATGTTGAGGTCAAGCTGGCCGTAGGCGGCGGTGTAGTTCGGGTTCGAGCCCTGGCCGCCGATGCCGTTGAGGAACTTGTCGCGCCAGTTGTAGGCCGCACGGATCTGCCACGCGTTCCGGTCGTAGAAGGCAACCAGGTTGGCCGAGTCGCTCAGGCCGATCATCGGGTACTGGTCGCCCAGGCTGAGGTTGTTGAAGGTCAGCCCGGATTTCACCTTGGTGTAGTTGGCGGCCACGCCGAAGCCGGACTGCCCGAACAGGTGCTGCACGGTCAGTTCCCAGCCATCGAGGTGGTCCGAATGCTGGTTGGCCGGCACGGTGACGTCGAAACCGGCAATCGGGTCGGTGGGCAGGCCTTCGATGGTGCCGGTCAGCTGGCCGGCCGAATTGACCCCGGTGAAGTTCACGCCCGGGTCGCCGGCGTGGTTGGTGAAGATGTAATCGCGGATGCACGGCATGTCGGTGCCGCCGCACGAGGCCAGCGCTTCGTTCCAGTATGCACCCCCGACCGGCGTGTGCAGGTTGCCGGCGTTCTCGCGCACTACGGTGTCACTGATGAAGTTCTTGATGTTCTTGCGGAAGAAGCCGGCAGAGGCGTAGCTGCCTTCACCGTAGTACCACTCCAGCGACAGATCGAAGTTGTCCGAGATCAGCGGTTCCAGCCCCGGATTGCCGCGGCTGCCGCTGCCGCCCTGGGTACGCACGATGTCGGCCAGTGACTGGCCGCTCTGGATCTGCGTCCAGCTCGGCCGGCCCAGCGTGCGGCTGTAGCTGCCGCGCAGTGCCAGCGTATCGTTCAGGTCCAGCTTCAGGTCGACGTTGGGCAGCACGTAGTCATACTTGCCGCGGCCGCCGACGAAGCTGCTTTCCGGTGCGTACACGATGTTCAGTTCATTGGCCGAGCCCCAGCTGATGCCGGTGGGCACGCGCACCATCGCGCTGGATTCCACTTCGGTCTGTTCGTAGCGCACGCCGGCGGCCACGTGCAGCGGCATCGACCAGTCGAGCGTGGTGCGGTACTGCAGGTAGGCACTGCGGGTCTTCTCGGTGGTGCGGATGTCTTCGGAATATTCGGTTGGCGCGTAATAGCAGGTCGGGCAGGCCGGATCGGAGGCGGTGCCGACCTGCGCGGCGCGGTCGATCAGGCGGTCGAAGTCGAACACCAGGAACTGGCCGGTCAGGCGCGGATCGCTGTGCCCGGAGAATGCCTTGAAGTACCTGGCCATGTTGTCCGCGTACCAGATGTCATCGGCATAGTCGGCCGGCGAACCGAGGCCGCCCCAGCTGTTGCGCTGCATGATGGCCGAGGCCGAGCGGTTTTCCACCTGGGCATGGCCGATGCCGAAATCCAGCGCGGAATAATCGGCGAAGCGGAACGTACCGCGGCCCTGGTACTGCTGCACCTTGGATTTGTTGTAGCTGTTCTGGAACACCGAGCCGGTGACCAGCGCATCGGACGCCTGCACACCGCCTGGCGGCAGGGCGATGTTGATGATCGGCAGGTCGCCGCTGTAGTCGACCGTGGTGGTGCCGCGCACGAACGCGGCCACGCCGAGCACACCGGCCGAACCATAGGGGCTGTCCGGCTGCGATTCGGATTGCGAGTTGTGTGCATCGAACGACAGGTCCAGCGCGTCGTTCACTTCCCAGTCCACGTTGAAGCCCAGCGAATGCATGTCGGTCTTGGTGGCCAGCCGCGCGCCGCCCATCGACACGTCCGAGTTGGTCATGTCCTCGCTGTAGATGATCGGCGCCGACACCGGGCCGTTGGTCCAGATGCTGTCGCCCGGCCCGTAGTTGAACCACACCGAAAGCTCACTGCGCTGCTGCTGCACCTTGTTCTCGACATAGGTGTAGTCCAGCGTGGTAGTGACATTGTCGGCCGGCTTCCACTGGAAGGTGGCCTGCGCGTTGGTGCGCTGGCGCTGCACGCCGTTGACGTTGTAGGCGGTGTTCTGCGGGCGGCCGTATACATCGTTCGGGCCTGGCCGGTTGGTGATGCGGTCCGAGTAACCCTGGCCGGGCTGCGGCAGGGCGCGCCAGTCGGTGGTGTCATTGCCGTACAGGGTGGCCCAGCCCTCGGCCACGGTGGCCTGGTTGAAGCCGGAATCACGCTCCTGGTGGCTGGCACTGAGCGACACGCCAAAGCGGTCGTCGGCATAGCGCTGGCTGAAGATGCCCGACAGCTCGCCGGTGATGTTCGAGCCCTGCAGCGTGCGCGGCAGGTTGTCGTTGGACGAATCGTTGACCGCCTTCAGGCCAAGGCTGATCACCGGCGCTGATTCCAGGGGGCGCAGGGTCTTGATGTTGATGGTCGCGCCGATGCCACCGGCTGGGTTGTCGGCGCGGCTGGTCTTGTACACCTCCACCGCCGAAACCGACTCGGACGCCAGGTTGGCGAAGTCGAACGAACGCGAGCCGGACAGGCCGCCACCGCCGTTGCCGAGGTTGGATGCCGGCATCTGCCGGCCGTTCAACAGCACCAGGTTGTAATCCGGACCGATGCCGCGCACGGTCACCTTCGAGCCTTCACCGCTGGAGGTGCGGTCGATCGACACGCCACTGATGCGCTGCAGCGATTCGGCCAGGTTGGTATCCGGGAATTTGCCGATGTCCTCGGCAACGATGCCATCGACCACGCCCTGGCTGTCGCGCTTGAGGTTCATGGAGGACTGCAGGCTGCCGCGGATACCGGTGACCTGCACCGTATCGAGCGTGGCCGGGTCCGGCGTCCCGCCGGCAGGTGCGTCCTGCGCCCATGCCGGTGCAGCGAGCGCTGCAAGCAGCGCGGAAGTGAGCATCGTCTTGCGAGGTACTGCCTTGTACGTCTTCATGGAAGCTCCCTCCCCAGGGAATTCGGTGGTGTCGTTGTGCCGCCGTCGTGATAGCGGGTTGCTGCATGTGGCCGGATTGGAGCCACGGTTGACAGCGTTGTCAACAAACTGCCATCGGGCATGCTCCATCGGACCGTGCGCGGATCACGATGTAAACGTTGCCATGAACGCGCTCATGCCGATGAATTGCCTTTGGTTTCGGCATTCGCAGCGCTTTTCAAGGTATGACAGCGCTGCCAATCGACGGGAGCGGGCGCGTTGTGCGGTGCAGAACGAAACTGCGCGGATGCATCGGTCACGTACCGAAAGGCAGCCCGCGTGCCGGACTGACAGCGCTGGACAATCGGAGGGAAGGGCGGATGTCGTGCATGTCCGTTCGATGGCTTGAATCAATGACCGGGAGGACAGGTTCCGGGCATGGCAGTGACCGCCCGCGGACAGCGCAGTCATGGCGCGACGTGTGCACGGGCACTTCATCGCGCACGGCTCGGCCGTCCGCACGTGTGCGGATGCGGGGGAACCTTCAGCGGACGCGAAGGCCCGCTGCGGCACGCGTCAGCGCCGGCGTGGCGCGGCGGTCGATTCGCGATCCAGCACCGCGTGCTCGACGGTGATCATGCGTCCGGCCGTCTCAGTGCGGATATGTTCAATCAGCTGCTCGGTGGCCAGCCGGCCCATGTGCGCGGTCGGCTGGCGCACGGTGGTCAGCGCCGGGTAGATGTGGCCCGCGATGGGTGTATCGTCGAAGCCGCACACCGACAGATCGCGCGGTACGCGCAGGCCGCGTTCGCCCGCCACGCGGTACACCGCGGCCGCCATGTCGTCGTTGGCGGCGAAGATTGCCGTCGGTGGGTCGTCCAGGTCGAGCAGGACACCGGCCGCGGTCACGCCCGATTCAAACGAGAACTGGCCGTTGACGACCAGGTCAGGGTCGTAGGTGATACCCGCCTCGCGCAGCGCCTGGCGGTAACCCGCGTGGCGCCACTGGCAGGCACCGTGCGCGCGCGGGCCCTTGATGTGGCCGATGCGGCGATGGCCCTGTGCGACCAGATGGCCGATCAGTTCGACCACAGCGGTGGTTTCATCCATCCGCACGCCAATGCGGCCTTGAGGATGCCGTGGGGCGATGCAGGCGAAGGGAATCCCGTGCTCTTCCAGATAGGACAGCACCACCTCGTCATCGGTCAGGGGGGGGATCAGCACGACGCCGTCCGGGCGCGAGTTCTCGAACAGCGCGGCCAGGTCGGGCAGGGTGCGGCGGCCGGTGCCGACCGGGCCGAGGATCAGGTTGTAGTGCTGGGCATGACACGCTTCCAGCATGCCGCTCTGGATTTCCATCAGGTAATTGCGCGAGGGATTGTTGTAGGCCAGTGCCAGCGCGTACGAACGCTGGCCGGCCAGGCTGCGTGCCGAGGGGTTGGGTTTGTAGCCCAGCCGCGCCACCGCTGCCAGCACGCGTTCGCGGGTCTGCTCGCGCACGTTGGGCTCATGGTTGAGTACGCGGGACACGGTCTTGATCGAAACCCCGGCAACGGCGGCGACATCCTCGATTCGACTGCGCATGGTGCGATGGGTTCTCCTGGAAGGCGGCGGGCACGCGGCGATGGTAGTGCGGGGTGGCCCGGTCGATGTTGCCGAAGCAGGCGGATGTTGCCACGACATGAGGGGCGCTGGCACGTCCCGATTCCGTGTCGCGATGCAGCACCCGCACGCCCCGGCAGCACGCAATGGATGCGCCGGAGCCTGCTGTTGCGGGACTCGCACCCGGTTGCACACCAACAACGATTGACAGTGCGCGGGCGGGCTTATATGACAGCGCTGTCAGGAGCGGTGCGCAAGCGCCCGTGCCGACGTGCCGTCGCAGCCGCGCACGCCAGGAACTTCATCCACGGAGGTAGAGCCCAGTGAATCGCCCCACCCAGACCCTTCTTGCCAGCTGCCTGCTGGCCGCCCTTGCCGCGCCCGTGGGTGCCGCACCGGCCAGCGGCGAACGCCTGCAGGACTGGCCGCGCGTGCACAGCGCGATCACCCCCGATGCGGGAATCGAAAGCCGCGTGCAGCAGATCCTTTCGCAGATGACGCTGGCGCAGAAGATCGGGCAGATGACCCAGGCCGAGATCAAGACAATCACGCCCGAGCAGGTGCGCCGCTACTACATCGGTTCGGTGCTCAACGGCGGCGGCTCGTGGCCGGGCATGGACAAGCATGCCAGCGTGCAGGACTGGCTGAAACTGGCGGACGCCTACCATGCCGCCTCGCTGGCTACCGATGCGAAGACGCCGGTGCCGGTGATCTGGGGCACCGATGCAGTGCACGGCCACAACAACGTGCTGGGCGCTACCCTGTTCCCGCACAACATCGGCCTGGGCGCAGCGGGTGATCCGGAGCTGATCGAACGCATCGGCGAAGCAACTGCACGTTCGGTGCGCGCCACCGGCATCGGCTGGGTGTTCGCGCCCACCCTGGCCGTCGCCCACGACCCGCGCTGGGGCCGCACCTACGAAAGCTATTCGTCCGACCCGGCGGTGATCCGCCGCTTTGCCCAGGCCTACGTGAAGGGCGCGCAGGGCCGCTTCCACGACGACGGCAACGTGATCACCACCGCCAAGCACTACCTGGGGGACGGCGCCACCGAGAATGGCCGCGACCAGGGCGAAGCGCTGGTCGACAAAGCGACGATGGTCAACGTGCATGCGCAGGGCTACTACGGCGCACTGGCCGAAGGCGCGCAGACGGTGATGGCCTCGTTCAACAGCTGGAATGATCGTGCCGCCGGTATCGACTACGGCAAGATGCACGGCAGCAAGGCGCTGCTGACCGACGCGCTGAAGGATAAAATGGGCTTCGACGGCTTCGTCGTTTCAGACTGGAATGGCATCGCCCAGGTGCCCGGTTGCCGCAACGACAGCTGCGCACAGGCCATCAACGCCGGTATCGACATGGTGATGGTGCCCGACGACTGGAAGGCCTTCATCGACAACACCACCGCGCAGGTGCAGAAGGGCGAGATCCCGATGGCGCGCATCGATGACGCGGTGGCGCGCATCCTGCGGGTCAAGCTGCGTGCGGGTCTGTTCGAGCACACGCCATCGGACAGCCGCTACGCCGGTGATGCCACAGCCGTGCAGCACCGCGAACTGGCGCGCCGTGCGGTGCGTGAATCGCTGGTGCTGCTGAAGAACGAGGGCAGGGTGTTGCCGCTGCGCCGCGATGCACGCGTGCTGGTGGTGGGCAAGAGTGCCGACAACATCGGTGACCAGTCCGGTGGCTGGTCGCTGACCTGGCAGGGCACCGAGAACAAGAACGCCGATTTCCCCAATGCCGATTCGGTGGTGGGCGCGCTGCGTGCTGAACTCGGCGCGGACAACGTCAGCTTCAGCGCCGATGGCCGGGGCATCGATCCAAAGGCGTTCGACGTGGTGCTGGCAGTGATCGGTGAAACCCCGTATGCGGAGACCAACGGCGACATCCTCGCCTCGGACACGGTCAGCCACAGCCGCGCCTACCCGCAGGACCTGGCTGTGCTGAAGGCGGCGGCCGCCAGCGGCAAGCCGGTGGTGACGGTCTATCTGTCCGGTCGCCCGATGTACACCAACGACCTGCTCAACCTGTCCAGCGCCTTCGTGGCGGCGTGGTTGCCGGGTACCGAAGGCAAGGGCGTGACCGATGTGCTGGTGGCCGGCAGGAACGGCAAGCCCGCGCATGACTTCCGCGGCCGCCTCAGCTTCCCGTGGCCGGGTGTGCCGTGCCCGGCGCCGATCGACCAGCCCGATGCGAAGCAGCCATCGCTGTTCGCGCTGGGCTATGGTCTCAGCTATGCCAAGGGCGGCACGGTGGCCAGGCTCGCTGAGGCCGACCCTGACAGCTGCGGCGAAGTGACCGTGCTGCCGATCTTCAACCGCGCCGACACGCCGCCGTTCGCGCTGCACGTGGCCGCCGCAGGCGCGACCCAGCCGCTGGGCAACGATCTGAACGCAATGCTGCGCTGGCCCACCGCCACCCCGGTGGTGCAGGTGCGCACCGTGCAGGTGAACACTCAGCAGGATGCCAAGGAAGTGACCTGGCTGGCCCCCGCGCAGCTGATCGCGCGCAGCACCTCGCGTCGCAACCTGGGTGCACTGGCGCGCAGCAACGGTGCGCTGCAGTTCGACGTGCAGCTGGTGAAGCGCCCGGCCTCGCCGGTGAAGGTGACCATGCAGTGCGGCACCGGCTGCGAGGGTGGGGTGGATATCGCCCCGCTGCTGGGGAAACTGTCGCCCGGCCAGAAGCAGACAGTGACCGTGCCGCTGGCCTGCTTCGCCAGACAGGGTGTTGCCCTGGGCGCGGTGGAAGCGCCGTTCGTGGTGACCGCCGACAAGCCGTTCGCTGCGGCCTTCACCCAGATCAAGCTGACCGCCAATACGGCCGGGGCAGAGGGTGCGGTGAGCTGCCCGTAAGCCACACGGTGGCGCCGGGCCATGCCCGGCGGTTCCCCGGCACGTTTTACAACTTGTCCGATGGCCAAGGGGCCTGGGGCGGATGACGATGGGTGACCTTTGCTAGCCCGTCCCGCGTATGGGTTGGGCTGTCTAGTGGCGGTAAGGCGGCCAAGGCTGCCCGATGCATCGCAGCGGTCCGCTGCATTTCAAAGCAGACGGGTTGATTGATGTTGTAGATATCAACCGCCTCAGCCACCATTTGGTGGACCTGTCCTAGGTCTGATGGGCGAAGGTGCAGAATTCCCGTCTGCAATAGCAGGGATGTCCCAAAATGCATACATTAAATGTATATATTTTGAAGCGACATGGCAGAAGACCAATCCCCGTCAATGCAGAGGAAGATGTGGGCCAACTGTCAGGTCCGGTGGTCGCCCATGGGACGTCGCCCCGCGCTCCGGAGCCTGTTGGGCTACTCTATCGGGGTCGTTACCCTGTAGCTGCCGGGCGCCAGTTGGCGGAGGCTGCGCAGGCTCTTTCCGAAAAGAAGATCAGCATTCATGCGCAACCAACTTAGTCTCGAAGCCCTCGAATCATGGCTTTGGGAGTCTGCCAACATTCTTCGTGGCTCAATCGACTCATCCGACTTCAAGAATTACATCTTCGGTCTACTCTTCCTCAAGCGCTTCAACGACGTGTTCGAGGAGCGCGTCGCCCATTTGAAGCTGGTCGAGGGCCTGAGCGCGGCCGAGGCCGATGAAGAGGTCGAGGACAAGTGGGGGCACTTCCCCGGCACAGCCCGGTGGCCGGAGCTGATTGCCCGAACCGAGAACATCGGCGAGGCGCTGGACAAGGCCTTCGCCACCATCGAAGCGAACAATCCCGAACTGCAGCACGTGCTGACCGCAACCCAATACGGTGACAAGCGCGTGCTGACGGATGCCACGCTGCAGCGGCTGCTTCGCCACTTCAACCAGTACAAACTGGGCAATGCCGACCTCTACAAGGCTGACATGCTGGGTGATGCCTACGAGTACCTCATCAAGCAGTTTGCCGACGACGCCGGTAAGAAGGGTGGCGAGTTCTACACGCCCAAGGCGGTGGTGCAATTGGTAGTCGAACTCATCGACCCGCAGCCCGGACACAGCGTCTACGACCCCACCTGCGGCAGCGGAGGCATGTTGGTGGAAAGCGCCCACCACATCGCCAAGTTGCCCGGTGGCCTGCTCTTGGGCGAAAAGCCCAATGTGTTGCTCTTCGGCCAGGAGAGGAACCTCGGCACGTGGGCCATTGCCAAGCTGAATCTCTACCTGCACAACATGCGGGCAGAGATTGAACGGGGTGACACCCTTGTAGAACCTAAGCACCTTGATGGCGACTACCTTAAAACTTTTGACCGGGTCATCGCCAATCCGCCGTTTTCGGCTAAGCAATGGTGGTCACCGCTGGAACTGGCCAATGAGGCGGAGCAAGAGGGCGACAAGAAGGCTAAGGCGCCGAACTACAAGCAGGTCAGCGACCCCTATGGGCGCCTTGTCTACGGCATCCCACCACGCGGTTATGCCGACTTGGCCTTCGCCCAGCACATGCTGGCCAGTCTCAAGGCCGATGGCCGCATGGGCATCATCCTGCCGCACGGCGTGCTGTTCCGCAGCGGTGAAGAAGGCAAGATTCGCGAGGGCCTGCTGTTCGGCACCGATGCCGCAAACGGCAGCCAGCCCGGCGACCTTATTGAGGCAATCATCGGTCTTCCCTCGGCCCTGTTTTACAACACCGGCATTCCTGCCTGCGTGCTCGTCCTGAACAAGCGAAAACCCGCTGCGCTCAAGGGCAAGGTCATCATCATCGACGCCAGTCGCAACTACCTCGAAGGCAAAGCCCAGAACAGCTTGCGCCTCCAAGACATTGCCTACATCGCCGGCACGCACAAGGCAGCGTTTGAGCACCAGACGGAAGTGGAGAGCTACTGTCGGGTGGTTACGCTGGACGAAATTCACAGTAACGGCGCCAACCTCAACATTGCCCGGTACATCGACAGCAGCCAGACCGAAGAGACCGTCAATGTTGTCGCTACCTTGTCGCAACTTGCGGCACTGGCCGAGGAAGAAGCCCAGATTGATTTGCGTCTGAATAGCTATCTGGTTGAGCTGGGGCTTTTGGAGGCCAAGGGATGAGCGGGGCTTCGACCCTAGTAAGCCCATCGACTGACGTCCAACAGGTGCCGAGTGGATGGTCTATGGAAAAGCTGGCGGCACTCGTCAACATTGTCTACGGCAAGTCTCCGGCCGAAATCCAAAGACTCGGTGAAGGAATTCCCATCTTCGGAACTGGTGGTGTCGTTGGGTACACGTGTCAGGCACTGTTCGACGGTCCAAGCATTATCCTGGGCCGGAAGGGGACAATTGACAAAGTTCAGCGATGTGCCGGGCCTTTCTGGGCAATTGATACCACGTACTACACGACTCCAAAACGGGAGTTCGATTGGACGTGGCTGTACTACGCCATTTCATCTTTCGACCTAAGAAAGTTGAACGAGGCGTCAGGTGTGCCCAGTCTTAGCAGGTCATCACTGGAAGCGCTCGATGTGGCAATCCCTCCACTGCCGGAGCAACTTAAAATCGCAGCCGTCCTGACAGCCGTGGACGACAAGCTGGACGTGACGGGCCGCCAGATTGAAGCCACCCAGACCTTCAAGCAGGGCTTGATGCAGACTCTGTTCAGTCGGGGCGTCGGCACCCAAGATGCCAATGGCCGCTGGGTGCCCCACACCGATTTCAAGGAGAGTGGGCTCGGGGAGATTCCGGCCACTTGGGTTCCTACCACCCTGGGTGCTGTCTGTGATGGCGCACTTCAAACGGGACCGTTTGGAAGCCAGTTGCACGCCCACGAGTATCAAGATGAGGGTGTACCGGTGCTGATGCCTAAGGACTTGGTGGGGTGCCGTGCCACGCTCTCGACCGCAGCACATATTTCGCTTGCGAGGGCAGAGGACCTGTCGAAGCACAAAGTCTTGGTTGGCGACTTGCTTTTCAGCCGTCGCGGCGACGTTGCACGTTTTGCGCTGATAGACGATAAGTCTGAAGGCGCGCTGTGCGGCACGGGATGCCTGAAGGCTCGCCCCTCTGCGGCACATAGTTCCGCCTTCCTTGCACAGTTGCTTCAGCTTGATGTGGTGCGTGCTTGGATGGAACAAAACGCTGTTGGTCAAACCATGCCCAACATGAACACCAGCATCCTGTCATCGCTTCCGTTGGTCGTGCCAGTTGACAGGCGTGAGCAGGACGAAATCGCACGCATCCTGGACTCGATTGATTCCAAGCTGCAGGTCTTGGCGGTGAAACTGTCTCACTTAAGAAGGCTGAAACGCGGCCTGATGCAAAAGCTTCTCAAGGGCGAATGGCGGGTCAGCTTAGGCGCCATCGCGACCTGAGCGTAAGGAGGAAGACATGGCGTCGCAAGCACTGCTTTCCCCAGACCGACCGCTTGAACTGCAACGTGATGTGCAGCGCAAGTTGGGGCGGTGCCTGCTACGACTGCAGCAATACGAAATCCTCCTCAAGGCATTGGTCGCTGACGGGGACATTGCGGGGCCACCGTCTGGGCTACAGGCGGTGCGAGAGGCGCAGGTGGCCTGGAGCCACAGGAAGACCCTTGGCACCTTGGTCGGCATCCTGACCGAGCGTCATCTGATTTCTGCCGACGAGGCTGATAGCGCTGACGATCCGGTGGGCGATGGCCGCATGTGGTTCCGCTTTCGCTTTCAGGTGGGGCTGGATGCTAGTCAGCATCAAGCCACTACGACGGCATTGAAGGAGTTGGTGGACCTGCGCAACGAGCTGGTTCACCACTTCCTGCAGCGTTTCAACATCTGGGGGCCGCAGGGTTGCATGGCCGCCGATGCCTATCTGGATGCCAGCTACGAGACCATTGACGGCCACTACCTGACCTTGCGCGGCTGGGCGCAGGGCATGGATGAGGCCCGTGCGGCGATGGCCTCTTTCATGAGCACGGCGGCGTTTGAAGACCTGCTGGTCAATGGCATTGCACCGGACGGCACGGTGGACTGGCCTGCCAGCGGGGCCGTACGCTGCCTGCGTGAAGCCGAGACCCGTTTCGTTGCCGAGGGTTGGACCCTGCTCAACACCGCGACCCCATGGATCCGCGCACAACACCCTGACCAGCTTCCCCAGCGCTACGGCTGCGGCAGTTGGCGGCAAGTGATTCACGAGTCTCGGCAATTCGAGATTCGCAGGACGGTCAACATAGAACAAGGCTGCGGCGAGGTCTGGTATCGCAGCCGTCGGAAGGAAGCCAGCATGCAAGGGAAGAAAAGTTCATGAGCCAGTCACCTGAAAAGACTGGCGTCGAAACGCCTGCCATCGAGTCGCTGCTCAAGCTGGGTTACACCCATTTGCCGGGCCATGCGGTGCAGGTGGAGCACCGCCACCTCGCCCCGGTGCTTGAGGATGTGCTGCGGCCCCAGCTGCTGGCTCTGAACCCGTGGCTGGCCACGGCGCCCGGTGGGGTGGATGCGGTCTTGATTGAACTGCGTAAGCGGGTCAACGAAGAACTGCTCCCGGCCAACAAGGTGTTCTGGGAGCAGGTGGTGCACCGTTCGGACATTCAGGTGAAGGATGCCGAGGGCAAGCCGCGCAGTGTGCGCTTCTTCGACGCGGGCACGGTCGCCTACAACGATTTCCATGTGGTGGACCAGTACGTCGGCAGGAATGCTGATGGCGACTTGTTCCGGCCGGACTTGCTGCTGTTCGTCAACGGCCTGCCGCTGGCGACCATCGAATGCAAAGCCAGCCATCACCGGCTGGATGAAGCGCTGGCACAACTCGATGGCTACCAAGCCAGCTTCCCGGCCCAGTTTGTGTTCAACCAGGTCTGCGTGGGCCTCAACCGCAGGCAGGGCTTGTATGGTGCCATCCTGACCAACCCCGCCTTCTACGCACGCTACCGGCTGCAGGACGCCGAACTGGCGGCGGTGACTGCGGTGCTGGGCGCTGGCTCGAGTCAACAGGACCAACTGTTGTGGGCCTTATTCGAGCCGAGCCGGTTTTTGGAACTCATCACCCACTTCGTCCTGTTCGAGACCCGTGATGGCAGGACGGTCAAGAAGCTACCGCGCTATCAACAGTGGCGGGCGGTGCGTAAGACCATCGCCCGGCTGACGGCAGCTCAGCCCATCGGAGGGGTGGTGTGGCACACCCAGGGCAGTGGCAAGTCGCTGACCATGGCGCTACTGGCCCGGATGCTGAGGGCGGACAACATGGGCCTGAACAACCCGACCGTGCTGGTGCTGACCGACCGCAAGGACCTCGACAAGCAAATCTTCGACACGTTTCATGCTGTGGGCATAAAGGCCATTCAAGCGGTGTCGGTGGATGGTTTGGTTAAGCTGCTGGGCAATGACTACGGCAGCGTGTTTACCAGCACGGTGCAAAAGTTCCAAGAGAACGCCCCGGCTGCTGACGCCAGCGACAGCGCAGCGGATGAGGAAGATGACCTCCTGCAAGCCACCCGGCATAGACGGGTGCGCGAGGGCAAGGACTTCTTCATGCTGGAGGAGCGCAACGCCAACTACGGCCGGCACGATGAGGACGGCGTGCTGCTGGACGCCAAGTGGGAAGAGGTCAGTCGGGAGAAGGTGCACTTCCGGGTACTGAGCGCCAAGCCGAACTTCTATGTGCTGGTGGATGAAGCACATAGAAGCCAGTACGACTTCTTGGCCGCCTTCATGCGGGCCAGCCTGCCCAATGCCAAGTTCATCGCCTTCACCGGCACGCCGCTGCTGAACGACGACAAGCACACCTTGGCCGAGTTCGGCGGTGACACCTACATCGACGAATACCGCCTGCACGAAGCGGTCGCTGACGGCGCCACGCTGCCCATCAAGTACCAAGACGTATGGGTGAAGCTCGCACCCAACAGCAAGCTGGACCAAGCGTTCAAGGACCAGTTCGCGCAGGAAGACGAAGCGCGACAGCAGGCCCTGAAGAAGGAACTCTTGGCCCGGTGGCGGCAGGCCGGAGACCGCATGGAGCGAGTGGCCGCACATCTGGTCGAGCACTTCATCACCAACGTGCATACCAAGAGCCTTAAAGCCATGCTGGTTTGCGACGGCCGCGACATGGCGGTCAAGTACAAGGACCTGCTGGACGGACTGATGCAAGACCGGCAGGCCAAGGGCCTGCCGACCTTCGAGAGCCGCGTCGTCATCTCGCTGGCCAGTGCTACGGCATCACGCACCGGAGCTTCGGTACTGGAGGCGGCGGCCGAGTACAAGCTCGGCCCAGAACAAACTCAGTCGATCGAAGAACGGGTCAAGGCTGAAATCAAGGCAGGCAAACAACCCGTCGCGCTGCCTTCGGAGCAGATTGCCAACTTCGTTTCCAAGCTGTTCCCGCTGCCCTACGGCGACGAGTCCAAGGGCAAGGATGGGCAGCCGCGTGCGAACAACATCGGCCTTTGTATAGTGTCCGACATGCTCTTAACGGGATGGGACGCCCCCATCGTGGGCACCATGTACCTCGACAAGCCGCTGAAGGAGCACACGCTGCTGCAGGCCATTGCACGGGTGAACCGGACGATGGCAGGCAAGAACGCGGGCTACATCGTTGACTACCACGGTGTGGTGGAGAACCTTGACCACGCGCTGAAGATTTATGGTGGCGAGGTTCAACCTGCCCAAGTGTGGGAGGGGGTGGAAAGCGAGTTGCCCAAGCTGCAGGCTACCCTCGATCGCATCCTGACCCTGCTACCCAAGAAGCACGACCCGGTCAGCCAGCGCGAGAACTACAAGGACGATGCCGAGCGTTTCCTCGACCCCGCCACGCGGTTGGATGCAGTAGAGGACTTCCTCGACTTGGTGAAGCGGTTCAACCGGAGCATCGACATCATTTTGCCGGATGTGCGGGGTGTGCCCTTCAAGCCCTACTTCACGCTGTTCGCGGAAATCCGGCTGATGCTGCGCGACAAGCTGCCCGGTGCGACCCATCGTGAGCGCATCACGCGACTGGAATCTACGCTGCTGCAGCAATTGCTGGACGAGTACATCGACGCCAGCCCGGCCAAGAGCCTACTGGGCAAAGAGGTGTCGATTCTGGACGCCAGCGACATGGCCCGTCTGAAAAAACTGGCCAGTCCCGGCAGTCAGGCGCTGGTTATGAAGAACCAGTTGAAGCACACGATTGCGACCGGCAGAGACAAGGACCCAGCCTTCTTCGACAAGCTTGCTGAGGAGCTTGAGAAGCTGCTGGCTGAGGAAGCTGCGGGACGCATCAGTCAGGCGCAGTTCTTGGAGCAACTCGACCTGTTCGGGCAACGCATCGCGGACAAGGACAAGACCGGTTTCGAGCACCCGGCTCATTCGGCGGTCTATCACTATCTGGCTTCGCTGCTCAGTGAGGAGACGGCACGCATCGCCACAACCAAGCTGTTCGAGGATGCGGACCTGAGCCGCACCATGGCGGCGGCAAACTGGAGGCAGATGCACGACTTGCACCCTGAATTGCGGGCACTGCTGCACAAGCTGCTGATTCCGCTCGCTGGGTGGGAGCGTTCGGTGGCGCGGGAGCACGCCAAGCGCATCATGGACATCCTGCTGAAGAACTGACGATGCCGCTGCTCCAGTACGGCCAAGCCACCATCGAGTGGTGGTTCCAGCCCGACCCAAAACTGAAACGGCACTACGTGACCGTGGAGCGTGGGCGGCTGGTGCTGCTGCGCGGGCCGATGGTGGACTTGGCCGAACAGGAAGCTCTAGTCCGCCGCCGCGCTCGTTGGATTCGCGAGAAGCTGTTGCTGGTCAATCAGCCGCAGGCCAGTGATGCGATCGTTACCGGTAGCCGTTTGCTTTACTGCGGCCGAAGCTACTTCACCGAGGTCCGGCACACCCCGGAACTAGGCAAGCCCCGGCTGACCTTCACCGCCTCGCGCTTCATCGTTGAGACCCCCGAGGGCCTCAGTATCCAGCCAGGCACGCTCGCGGCACTGATGGAGCAGTTCTACCGTGAACGTGCTCAAGACAAGCTGTTGGTGCGGGTGCGCCATTGGGAGCGGAAGACCGGCATGCGAGCCCATGCCGCCCGCGTTCGTGTGTTCCAAAGTCGGTGGGCCAGTTGCGATGCATGCAACGTGCTGGAGTTCCATCCAAGGGTGATGGAGCTACCGACCAGCGTGCAGGACTACGTCATCGTCCACGAGCTGTGCCACACGGTTGAGAAGAGCCATACGAAGGCGTTTTGGTCGCTGGTGGCGCGGCATATGCCCGACTGGCAGCGGCAGCACGATGCCCTAGAGAGAGCGCTAGTTCGCGATGCGTCGTGGTGAGTTCAAGGGAGGCATGGTTGAATCGGGTCATTCAACAGCTTTCCCGATACAGGCTATTGGTCGCCGTTCAAGGTATGCAGGCCCGCAGCTACGCAGATTTAGCGGTATGCGCGAGCGAATAGATTTCGTCGATGCGGGCGCCCGTCTAGAGGTGGAGCCCCAAGAACTCTCGTAGTGCCGGATAGGTCGGGTTGCCTGAAAACAGAGCAACTAGTCTAGGCATGGTGTATGGGCGCTTCTTGGGCTTGGTCCGTTCATTTTCGTTACTGCCTAGAAGAAAGCCCTTCCAAGAATTCCTTCCCTTGGGCGTGTAACAGCGTAAAGCTACCCACTTCCAGAACGCGCCTAGAGCGCTCAGCTTCAGCGGCTTTGACACTGTTTGGGTTGAGGTCTCCGCCAAGATTGCTCCGCAGTTCCTTGCTATGTCTGTTTACGCTGGAACTGGACGGTCTTGACCGGACCGGTCATGGTCCAGTCTTCGGACAGGGCATCTAGGCCCGTAGTCGGCCTCAGGTCGAAGTGTGCCGCCGTCTGTGGAACTTGGGCGGGTACTTCACGTATCTCGCTCGGCATGTGAAGGGAGAGAGGGGCGAGTGTCCCACTCTCAAGCGAATCAAGATAGGCGCGGACTTGGGCGAGGGCCGGCCACTTCCGGCGGTTCGCTTCGTCAATGTCGCGGGTATGCAGGGCGCGTCGGATGTGCGTGTTCCCGACTCTGCCACGTAGCGCGGCAGGTACCTTGATACGGATGTACCAGGGCTGGCCTAGTTGCGGTAGGTAATGGCACTTGTTCAATCCCCTGTCCTCGCGGTCAAGGGGTTCTTGAACTGTCTGGTGCTTAAGATTGGTGGTCAAACCCGGTGGTCAGACCGCCAATCCCGGCTCATCGCTATCCCGATACGAACAGGGCCTCCGTTTCTCCGAAGGCGCTGTCTTCAAGCTATTTCCGATGGCTTATCGCTTCATGGAACCGAAGAACTCGTCGTTGGACTTGGTGTTCTTCATCTTGTCCAGCAGGAATTCCATCGCGGCCATTTCATCCATCGGATGCAGCAGCTTGCGCAGGATCCAGATCTTCTGCAGCAGTTCCGGTTCGATCAGCAGGTCTTCGCGGCGGGTGCCCGAACGGTTGATGTCGATGGCCGGGAACACGCGCTTTTCAGCGATGCGGCGGCTCAGGTGCACTTCGCTGTTGCCGGTGCCCTTGAACTCTTCGTAGATCACCTCGTCCATCTTCGAACCGGTGTCGACCAGCGCGGTGGCGATGATGGTCAGGCTGCCGCCTTCTTCCACGTTGCGCGCGGCACCGAAGAAGCGCTTCGGGCGGTGCAGGGCGTTGGCGTCCACACCACCGGTCAGCACCTTGCCCGAGCTCGGCACCACGTTGTTGTAGGCGCGGGCCAGGCGGGTGATGGAGTCCAGCAGGATCACCACGTCCTTCTTGTGCTCGACCAGGCGCTTGGCACGTTCGATGACCATTTCGGCCACCTGGACGTGGCGCGCGGCCGGCTCGTCGAAGGTCGAGCTGATGACCTCGCCGCGCACGGTGCGCTGCATTTCGGTCACTTCTTCCGGGCGCTCATCGATCAGCAGCACGATCAGGTGCACGTCCGGGTGGTTGGTGGTGATTGCCGTGGCGACCTGCTGCATCATCATCGTCTTACCGGCCTTCGGCTGGGAAACGATGAGCGAGCGCTGGCCCTTGCCCTGCGGCGCCATCAGGTCGAGGATGCGGCCGGTGATGTCTTCCGACGAACCGTTGCCGCGCTCCAGGGTGAAGCGGCGACGCGGGAACAGCGGGGTCAGGTTCTCGAACAGCACCTTGTTCTTCGACGCTTCTATCGGCTCACCGTTGATGGTGTCGACGATGTTCAGTGCGAAGTAGCGCTCGCCGTCCTTCGGGAAGCGGATGCGGCCGGAGATGTGGTCGCCGGTGCGCAGGTTGAAGCGGCGGATCTGGCTGGGCGAGATGTAGGTGTCGTCCGGGCCGGCCAGGTAGCTGGCCTCGGCCGCGCGCAGGAAGCCGAAGCCGTCGGGCAGGATTTCCAGCACGCCGTCGGCGGCGACGCCGTCACCATGGCGGGTCAGCACCTTCAGCAGGGCGAAGATGACGTCCTGCTTGCGGGCGCGGGCGACGCCTTCGGAAATCTGCAGCTGCTCGGCGATTTCCAGCAGCTTCTGCGCCGGCATGCGCTTGAGATCGCTCAGCGAGTAGACCGGGAAGCCTTCCGGCACGTTGGCGTGCGGGCGCGGCACGAAGGGCTGCTGCTCGCCGCCGTCCTGCGGCATGCCGTCATCGCGGCCACCGCGGTTGCGGTCACGGTCGCGGCGGTTGCGGAAGCGGTCGCGGCGGTTGCCCTGGCCCTGCTGGCCGTTCTGGTTGTAGGGGTTGTTGTGCTGGCCCTGGTTCTGGCCACCGCCCTGGTGGTTCTGCTGGCGCGGCTGGCCGGATTCGCGGCCTTCGCCGCCCTCACCGCCGCCAGCGGCGGGGGCTTCAGCAGCAGGCGCGCTCGGCGCGGGGGCGGCCACGGGGGCGGCGGCTGCGGCCGGTGCCGCCGCTTCGGGCGCGGCTGCCAGCGGCAGGGTCGGCTGCGCGGGGGCAGCGCTGGTTTCGGCGGCAGCCGGAGCGGCGGCCTTGCTCACGCGCGGCTTGCGCACGCGCTTTTCGGCGGGCGCATCGGCGCTGCCGGTTTCAGGAGTGTTATCGGACAAGAGCGTTATTCCTCGCTTGAAGGTGCGAGCGCCCGGCTGGGGCGGCGAACGTTGGGAATGGGTCTGGAAGAAACTGCGTCCAGAGGGTGCGGCACGCGAACGCGGCCGGATATGCCGACACTATCATCGGCCTGCAGCGCCATGCAAGGGCTGCGGGGAACTGCATTCATGCGGGCGCGGGGCGCCCAGCGGCAGCCGCGGTCAGCGGCTGCCGTGGAACCACAGGATCAGGCCAGGGCCTTGTCCAGCAGGCCGGCCAGCTGGGCCTTGCCCACCGCACCGATCTGCTCGCCGACCTTCTCGCCGTCCTTGAACACCACCAGGTACGGGATCGAACGCACGTGGTACTTGGCGGCCAGCGCGCGGTTGTTGTCGACGTTGACCTTGGCGATCTTGGCGCGGCCCTGGTAGGCGTCGGCCAGTTCGTCCAGCGCGGGGGCGATCATCTTGCAGGGGCCACACCATTCGGCCCAGAAATCGACCAGCACCGGTTCCTTGGAATTCAGTACGGCGCTATCAAAGTCGGCATCGCCGACGTGTACAACCTTGTCGCTCATCTTGGTTTCTCGTCTTGGATTGCACCCGGCCAGGCCGGAGGTGGGTGAACTGGGCCATGCCCGGTGGCGCGACCCTCGTCGTTGCCTCGCGGCGGTCTGCCGCGGTGCGTTCGGCGGGATGCCTGGACGCTCACGGCCGGCAGTGTACCCCTATCGCGGGGCGGGGACAGTTGCTGGCTGGAACCCAGCGTATCGTGATCGTGGTGGACCCCGGTATGTGTCGGATTTCACTGTCTCCCAGCAGATGGGGATGGCATCGGGGCAGGGCCAGAGGGCGCGCCGGCGCCGTTCAAGTGGCGTGCGGCTGGGTGAAGACGCCGTACCTGTGCGCCGTCTCTTGAGTTCGTGAGACGACTGGTTCCGGTTTGCCGGGCCGAGTGCGTTAAACTGGGGCATTGTGCGGCGTGCGGACCGGCTGGTCCCCGCGCCCCAACCCGCCGCAGGGGCCGCAGTTTGCGACGGTGCCCCTAGACGATGAAGTGCCAGCCGCCCCGTGGGCCGGCGGCCATACCAAGACGGACTCATGAGCGACAAACCGCTGACCGATTTGACCTTCTCCTCCTTTGAGCTGCACCCGGCCCTGCAGGCCGGTCTTGAAGGAGCCGGATTCACCCGCTGCACCCCGATCCAGGCGCTGACCCTGCCGGTCGCGCTGCCCGGTGGTGATGTTGCCGGCCAGGCCCAGACCGGCACCGGCAAGACGCTGGCGTTCCTGGTTGCTGTCGTCAACCGCCTGCTGACCCGCCCGGCCCTGGCCGATCGCAAGCCGGAAGACCCGCGCGCGCTGATCCTGGCCCCGACCCGCGAACTGGCCATCCAGATCCACAAGGATGCGGTGAAGTTCGGTTCCGACCTGGGCCTGCGTTTCGCCCTGGTCTACGGCGGCGTGGATTACGACAAGCAGCGCGAGCTGCTGCAGCAGGGCGTGGACGTCATCATCGCCACCCCGGGCCGCCTGATCGACTACGTCAAGCAGCACAAGGTGGTTTCGCTGCACGCCTGCGAGATCTGCGTGCTGGACGAAGCCGACCGCATGTTCGACCTGGGCTTCATCAAGGACATCCGCTTCCTGCTGCGCCGCATGCCCGAGCGCACCACCCGCCAGACCCTGCTGTTCAGCGCCACCCTCAGCCACCGCGTGCTGGAGCTGGCCTACGAGCACATGAACGAGCCGCAGAAGCTGGTGGTCGAAGCCGAGACCATCACCGCCGCGCGCGTGCGCCAGCGCATCTACTTCCCGGCCGATGACGAGAAGATCCCGCTGCTGCTGGGCCTGCTGTCGCGCAGCGAAGGCGCGCGCACCATGGTCTTCGTCAACACCAAGGTGTTCGTCGAGCGCGTGGCCCGTTCGCTGGAAAAGGCCGGCTACCGCGTCGGCGTGCTGTCCGGCGACGTGCCGCAGAAGAAGCGCGAAAGCCTGCTCAACCGCTTCCAGAAGGGCCAGCTGGAAATCCTGGTGGCCACCGATGTGGCCGCCCGCGGCCTGCACATCGACGGCATCAAGTACGTCTACAACTACGATCTGCCGTTCGACGCCGAAGACTACGTGCACCGCATCGGCCGTACCGCGCGCCTGGGCGAGGAAGGTGATGCGATCAGCTTCGCCTGCGAGCGCTACGCGATGGGCCTGCCGGACATCGAGGCGTACATCGAGCAGAAGATTCCGTCCGAGCCGGTCACCAAGGAACTGATGACCCCGCTGCCGCGTCCGGAACGCCCGGCCCCGGCCGCAGGCGAGGAAGGCGAGGACAACGAGAGCGTCGGCCAGATCTTCCGCGAAGCGCGCGAAGCCCGCGCCGCCGAGGAAGAGCGTCGAGGCGGTGGCCGTAGTGGCGGCCGTTCCGGCGGTGGTGGTGGCCGTGGTGGTCGCGATGGTGAGCGCAGTGGCGAACGCCGTCCGCGTGGCCCGCGCAAGCCGCGCGTGGAAGGTGAGCAGGGCGCGGCTGCGCCCGCCGCCGCTGCCGAAGGCGCCGCCGCCCAGGCCCCGCGCCCGCCGCGCCCGCCGCGTGCCGAAGGCGCACCGGAAGGTGCCGTCGATGGCGAGCACAAGCCGCGCAAGCGCCGTCGTCGTCGCCACGGTCGTCCGGTCGAGGGTGCCGAGGGCATGCAGGCCAATGCCGGCAACGGCGCCAGCCCGGTCACCCCGGTGCAGGTGGTGGCCAAGCCGGTGCGTACCGCGGCCGACCCGGGCGATTCGTTCCTGACCCGCATCGGCCGCAAGATCCGCCGGATGCTGTCGGGCAACTGAGCCGCCCGATGGTGGGTGCGGACCTTGGTCCGCACTGAGCCGAGCATGGGCTCGGCTCTACAGCCCCATGCCGCCCTGTAGAGCCGAGCCTACGCTCGGCTGCTCCTGCGGCTACCATCAATCGCCCCACCATCTCCACGACGTCGCGCCGCTCCTGCATAATCGGGGCATGAGTGTCCTGCGCTTCGACAATGTCAGCAAACAGTACGCCGGTGGCCACGAAGCCCTGACCGATGTCAGCTTCGAAGTGGCTCCGGGCGAAATGTTGTTCGTCACCGGCCATTCCGGGGCGGGCAAGAGCACCCTGCTCAAGTTGATCCACCTGGACGAGCGGCCCAGCCGCGGCGCGGTGGTGTTCGACGAGCGCAACCTGCTGAAGGTGCGTGGCGGCGACATCCCCCGCCACCGCCGCGCGGTGGGTGCGGTCTACCAGGACCATCGCCTGCTGATGGACCGCTCCATCGCCGAGAACGTAGCGCTGCCGCTGATCCTGCGTGGCACCCGCCGCGGCGACATCGGCAAGCGCGTGCGCTCGGTGCTGGAACGCATGGGCCTGGGCCATCGTGAAAAGGCGCTGCCCTCGCAGCTGTCGGCCGGTGAGCAGCAGCGGGTGGGCATCGCCCGTGCGATCGTGGGCGAACCCAAGCTGCTGGTGGCCGACGAGCCGACCGGCAACCTCGATCCGACGCTGGCGGCGGAGATCATGGCCCTGTTCGCCGAACTGCCCTCGCGCGGCACCAGCGTGCTGGTGGTCAGCCACGACCTGCCGCTGCTGCGCCGCATGCGCAAGCGTGTGCTGATCCTCGACCATGGCCGGCTGGCGGACGATATTTCGCCGCAGGACCTGGCGGAGTAACCCATGGGCAAGAACGAAAACAGCGAAGCCGCCGCACCCTCGCGCCTGGGCGTGTGGTTCCACCACCATGCCCACAGTGTGGTGTTCAGCCTGGGCCGTGCCTGCCGCAAGCCATGGGCGACCCTGCTGACGGTGATGGTCATGGCGCTGGCGCTGGCCCTGCCGCTGGGCCTGTCCATTGCGCTGGACAACCTCAAGCAGTTTGCCGGCAGCGTGCAGCAGTCGCGCGACATCAATGTGTTCCTGAAGGCCGACGTGGATGGACCGGGGGCGCTGCGCCTGGCCGGCGAGCTGCGTGACCGCCAGGACGTGGCCAACGTGACCGTGCGTACGCCCGAACAGGGCCTGCAGGAACTGCGCGACGCCGGCCTGGGCGAGGCCATCGATGCACTCAACGACAACCCGCTGCCGTCGCTGCTGGTGGTCACTCCGGGCCAGGGCCAGGATGACGCCCGCCTGGCGCGAGCGCTGGAAAGCCTGCCGGGGGCCGATCTGGTGCAGCACGACGCGCTCTGGCGGCAGCGTCTGGATGCGTGGCTGGCCTTTGGTGCACGCCTGGTGCAGGTACTTTCAGCCCTGCTCGGCGCCGGTGCCGCGCTGGTGGTGGGCAACACCGTGCGCCTGGACATCCAGGCCCGCCGCGAGGAAATCGGTGTGCTGCAACTGCTGGGTGCGAGCGATGGCTTCATCCGCCGCCCGTTCCTGTACCTGGGCGCCTGGTATGGCCTGGGGGCTGGCGCGGTCGCGCTGGCCCTGATCGGCGTGGCCGGTGCCGCCCTGCGCGCACCGCTGGCCGAGCTGTCGCGCAGCTACGGCAGCCCCTTCGTCCTGCATGGCCTGGACCTGCTGCACGGCAGCCTGGTTCTGCTCGGCACCCTGTTGCTGGGCTGGCTGGGCGCCTGGCTGGTGACCGGTCACTTCCTCCGCCAGACCCGCCCCACCGACACCTGAGACCAGCATGCAACCGCAAGCGCTGAAGCACCTTGAAGGGCCCGCGACGCGGGTGATGGTGGTCGATGGTTCCAAGCTGGTACGCAAGCTGATCGCCGACGTCCTGCAGCGCGACCTGCCGGGCGTGGAGGTGATCGGCTGCGACAGCATCGAAGAAGCGCAGCAGGTGCTGGCGCAGGGCCCGGTGGACCTGGTCACCACCTCGCTGACCCTGCGCGATGGTGACGGCCTGGCGCTGGCCAAGCGCGTGCGTGAAGCCGCCGGCCAGGCCTACGTGCCGGTCATCGTGGTCTCCGGCGATGCGCAGCAGCACCTGGAACAGCGCCGCTTCACAGAGTACGTCACCGACTATTTCGACAAGGCGCTCGGCCACGAGGCGCTGGCGACCTTCATCCGCGGCTACGTGCAGCCGCAGACCATTCCCGGTGCCACCATCCTGTATGTCGAGGACAGCCGGGTCGTGGCCGAGGCGACCAAGCGCATGCTCGAGCGGCAGCAGTTGAACGTGCTGCACGTGGTCAGCGCCGAGGAAGCGTTCACCCTGCTCACCGCCGAATCGCTGGGCCGCAGCCGTCACCGCATCGACCTGGTGTTGACCGACGTCACCCTGAAGGGTGAACTGAGTGGTCGCGACGTGGTGCAGCGCGTCCGCGTGGATTTCGGTTATGGCAAGCGCCGCCTGCCGGTGCTGGTGATGACCGGCGACGGCAACCCGCACAACCAGACCGGGCTGCTGCAGGCCGGTGCCAACGATCTGGTGCTCAAGCCGATCGAGGAGCGCCTGCTGGTGACCAAGGTGCTGTTCCAGCTGCGGCTGGCCCGTTTGAACGATGGACCCCTGATTCGATGATGGATGAAGTAGCCGACACCCCGACGATCCAGCTGGAACCGAGCTGGAAGCAGCAGGTCGGTGATTACCTGCTGCAGCCGCAGATGCGCGAGCTGTCCGCCTTCCTGCGCCAGCGCAAGGCTGCCGGTGCGGCGGTGTTTCCGCCGGGCCCGCAGATCTTCGCGGCCTTCGACGCCACGCCGTTCGAGCAGGTGAAGGTGGTCATCCTCGGCCAGGACCCGTACCACGGCCGCGGCCAGGCCCATGGCCTGAGTTTTTCAGTGGCGCCGGGCGTGCCGGTGCCGCCGTCGCTGCTGAACATCTACAAGGAAATCGAGAGCGACCTCGGTATTCCACGTCCGGACCACGGCTGCCTGATTCCGTGGGCGCAGCGCGGCGTGCTGCTGCTCAATGCCGTGCTGACCGTGGAAGAGGGCAAGGCCGGTGCGCACCAGGGCCGTGGTTGGGAAGGCTTCACCGACCACGTCGTGGATGTGCTCAACCGCGAACGCGAGGGCCTGGTGTTCATGCTCTGGGGCGCCTATGCGCAGCAGAAGGGCAAAGTCATCGATACCCGCCGCCACCGGGTGTTGAAGTCGCCGCACCCGTCGCCGCTGTCGGCCCACCGTGGCTTCCTGGGTTGCCGGCATTTCTCGATGGCCAACGAGTACCTGCAGCGCCGCGGGCAGGCCCCGATCGACTGGTCGCTGCCGCCGCGTTCGGCGCTCTGAGCACGGGCGCCCGGCCCGGGCTGAACGTCGGGCAACGTTTCCGGCCCTGAATGGGCTCTCGGGATGGCCTGTTCAGCTCCGCTTGACCCGATTCGGCCGGTTTCCGGTGGCTAATTGATTGAATTCCAAGGGATTGTGAATCCCGAAAAGCGTGCTCGCCACTGTCATCAAATCGCGCTACGGTAGGGCTCTGTTTGGGACCAGTGTTGCATCAATAGGATGCTGGAACTTTTTCCTCCTTTAGCAGTCCAAATCCCGGACTGCTAAGATGGGTGCATATGAGCCAGAACACCTCTACTGCCCTGGTGGCAAC
>NZ_JBNNHG010000035.1:0-14386 GCF_050268705.1 Stenotrophomonas sp. NPDC077659
GTGAAGATGACCGTGGTGATGATGTTGACCCTGCTGCCGGCACTGATGCTGGTGCCGGCTGGACATCGACCCCGCCTCGCAGATGCAGGCGCTGAACCCGCTGCTGGTGATGATCCTGATTCCGTTCAACAACCTGGTGCTGTACCCGGCCCTGCGCCGCTTCGGCTTCGAACCGACCGCGCTGCGCCGGATGACCGCCGGCATCGCCTTCAGCGGCCTGGCCTGGGTGGTGGTCGGTGGCATCCAGGTGGTGATGGACGGTGGCAATGCCATGTCCATTTTCTGGCAGATGCTGCCGTACGCACTGCTGACCTTCGGTGAGGTACTGGTCTCGGCCACCGGCCTCGAATTTGCCTACAGCCAGGCGCCGCAGGCCATGAAGGGCGTGGTGATGAGCTTCTGGAACCTGACCACCACCATCGGCAACCTGTGGGTGCTGCTGTCCAATGCAGCAGTGCGCAACCACGCGGTGACCGAGAAGATCGCTGGAACCGGCCTGAGCGAGGCGGCGTTCCTGATGTTCTTCTTCGCCGGTTTCGCCTTCATCGCGGCATTGGCGTTCGGTTGGTATGCACGACGTTATCGTATGGTCGACAACTACCGCACTGCCTGAGCCCGAGCCGACATGACCCCCGTCAATCTTCTGTTGATCGCCATCACCGCCCTCGTCTCCTGGATGGCGTTCAACAACCGCAAGCTGGCCGACCGCCTGATCCTGTGGCCCCCGGCCGTGGACCGCCATCGCCAATATGATCGGCTGATCACCTACGGCTTCATCCATGCCGACTGGTCGCACCTCATCTTCAACATGATCACGCTGTTCTTCTTCGGCGGGCAGATCGAGAAAGTGATGCTGTCGTTGACCGGCAGCTGGCTGACCTACCCGGCGTTCTACCTGGGCGCGCTGCTGGTATCGATCCTGCCCAGCTACCTGAAGAACCAGAAGAACCCGAACTACCTGAGCCTGGGCGCGTCGGGTGCGGTGTCGGCGGTGCTGTTCGCCTTCATCCTGCTCAGCCCGTGGACGATCATCCTGGTGTTCTTCATTCCGGCGCCGGCGATCATCTATGCCGTGTTCTATGTCGGCTACAGCATTTGGATGGACAAGCGTGGCGGGGACCGCATCAACCACAGCGCGCACCTGGCGGGCGCGGCGTTCGGCGTGATCTTCATGCTGGCCATGCAGCCGGCCATCTTCGGCCACTTCCTGCGCGAACTGTCCAACCCCAGCTTCGGCCTGGGCGGCTGAAACGGGCCAGGGGTCGGATCCTGTGGATCCGACCCCGCGCTACCCGGTCTCAGGCCTGGGTCGTCTGGCCGTAGGTATCCAGCAGCCGCGAGTACACTTCCTCGCCGATGCGCTGGAAGTCCTGCTCTTCGGTCTGGCCTTCCACTGCCAACTGCAGCAGGCCTTCCAGCAGGGCGTGGTCGGTATCGGATGGGGACGGGTTGGGGTGCATGACAGGCCTCCACGGCAGAGTGCGATAGCAACGTACGCAAGGGTCGTGCCAGTGCAGCCGTACCCCTGCCAAGGGGTTAGCGGCCGCCATCGATGCAGCTTGAGGGCGTGATCTGACGCAAACTGACCAGACCTGCCCCTGTTCAGGCTTCACACGGTCATGGCGGCCAGGTGCGCACCATGCGCGCAGTCGCCGCAGGAGACAGTTCCATGGCTTCGGTCACGCCCCCCGGTCTGGCCTACGAGGTCGAGCACGACCAGGCCAACCACCGTTTCATCGCCCATGTGCGTGGACACCGGGCGGTGCTGGACTACCAGATCAAACGCAGGCGCATGGTCATCACCCATACCGAAGTGCCCGAGCCGATCTCAGGCCGCGGCGTTGCCGGTGAGCTGACCCGGGTCGCGCTGCGCTTCGCCCGCGAACAAAAGTACAAGGTTGTGCCGGCCTGTGCCTATGCGGAGGCGTTCCTGCAGCGCCACGAGGAGTTTCACGACCTGCTGGTAGGCTGAATGCAGCGTGCCGCGCTTCAGCCATCGCAGGCGATGATGTAAGTACATGAACAGGGGATCCAGATGACGATTGGAAACAAGCAGCCACTGCGCGCATCGGCGCTGGCTGGCGCAATGGGTGTGCTGCTGCTGGCCGGTTGCCAGCGCGGTGAACAGGCGGCTCCGGCCAGTGACGCAGCGCCGGCCGCTGAAGCCGCTGCGACCGAGCCCACGCCGCCTGCGGAGGCGCCGCTGGACCTGCGCGATGTGGTGGTGAACAACGAACGTGAAGTGGTGGGCATCAGCTATCCCGCCGGCATCGACCGCTACCCGGGCCTGGCGCGCGCGCTGCAGGACTACGCCACCTCCGCCCGCGGCGACCTGCAGCAGGCGCTGGACGGGCTGGGCAACGACAAGCCGACCATGCCCTACGAGCTGTCGCTGAGTTTCGAGAAGGTGCTGGACACCCCGCAGCTGGTGGTGGTCAGTGCCGATGGCAGCCGTTACACCGGTGGCGCCCATGGCGAGCCGCTGGTGGCGCGTTTCGTGTGGCTGCCGCCGCAGCAGCAGATGCTCAGTGCCGCCACGCTGGTGGCCGATGACAAGGGCTGGAAGGCGATCAGCGATTTTGTCGCCGACCAGCTGCGCGAACGTGTTGCCACCCGCCTCAGTGGCGAGGACATGGAGCCTGCCGATCTGCAGGAGTCGCTGCGCAATGCTTCGCGGATGATTGCCGAAGGTACCGGGCCGCAGGCTGAGAATTTCAGCCAGTTCCAGCCGTTGACCAACGACAAGGGCCAGATCACGGCGCTGCGTTTCGTGTTCCCACCCTACCAGGTCGGCCCGTATTCGGACGGCACGCAGACGGCCGATGTCCCGGCTGCGGTGCTGCTGCCGCACGTGGCCAAGGATTATGTGGCGCTGTTCGCACGCGGGTGACCGCAGACGGAGGACGCGTGGATACAGGGTTGCAGGAGCGGGTTGCAGGCCTGCTGCAGGAAGCCGGGGTCCGCATCGGCGGTACCCAGCCACAGGATATCCAGGTGCATGATCGGCGCTTCTTCGCGCGGGTCATGGGCCACGGCTCGCTCGGCCTGGGCGAGAGCTACATGGACGGTTGGTGGGATGCCAATGTCCTGGATGAATTCCTGGTCCACCTGATGATGGCGCACCTGGACGAGCGCGTGCATGGCTGGCGCGAGGTGGCCGATGCGCTGAAGGCGCGGCTGTTCAACCTGCAGGCCGGGCAGGGCAGCTATGAAGTCGGCCGCCGCCATTACGATCTTGGCAACGATCTTTACCAGGCCATGCTTGGCCAGCGCCTGGTCTACAGCTGTGGTTATTGGCGCACTGCCGGCGACCTGGACGCCGCGCAGGAAGCCAAGCTCGACCTGGTGTGCCGCAAGCTGGGCCTGCGCCCGGGCCAGCGGGTGCTGGACATCGGGTGTGGCTGGGGCGAGGCGCTGAAGTTCGCCGCCGAGCGTTATGGCGTCAGTGGGGTGGGCGTGACCATCTCGCAGGAACAGGCTGTCTTCGCGCGGGAGCTGTGCGCGGGCCTGCCCATCGACATTCGCCTGCAGGATTACCGCGAACTGGATGAACCGTTCGACGCGGTGTTTTCCATCGGCATGTTCGAGCACGTGGGTGACAAGAACTACGACAGCTTCTTCGAGGTGGCCCGGCGCTGCCTGTCGCCGCGCGGGTTGCTGCTGCTGCACAGCATCGGCAGCAATGTTTCCCGCCACCGCACCGATCCGTGGATCGCGCGCTACATCTTTCCCAACTCGATGCTGCCCTCGGCGGCGCAGATCAGCCGGGCGTTCGAGGGCCGTTTCGTGCTGGAGGACTGGCACAACTTCGGCACCGACTATGACCTGACCCTGCAGGCGTGGCGGCGCAACGTGGAAGCGGCGTGGCCGACGCTGGATGCGCGCTATGACGAGCACTTCCGCCGCATGTGGCGGTTCTACCTGGCCGGATCGATGGCGACGTTCCGCTGCCGCCATGCGCAGCTGTGGCAGCTGGTGCTGTCACCGGAAGGCGTGCGCGGCGGGTACGTGGCGCCGCGTTGATCTGAACGTCCATCCACGCATGGCGCGGATCTACTGGCATCACGCAACCGTATGGATGGTCCACGCCATGCGTACATGCCGCAGTAGATCCGCGCCATGCGTGGATGGCCCCAACAGAAAAACCGCCCGGTCTCCCGGGCGGTTTTCGTTTCACTCAACCGCGCGGGCGATCAGTTGCCGGCGCCGGTCAGGCCACGCTTTTCCAGCAGCGGTTCGATCTGCGGCTCGTGGCCGGCGAAATCGCGGAACAGCTGCATGGCATCCACGCTGCCACCCTTGGACAGCAGGGTCGCGCGGAAGTGGTCGCCGTTCTTGCGGCTCAGGCCACCGTTGTCCTTGAACCATTTCTGGGTGTTGGCGTCCAGCACTTCCGACCAGATGTAGGCGTAGTAGCCGGCCGAGTAACCGCCCATGATGTGGCTGAAGTACGGGGTACGGTAGCGCGGCGGAACCGGCGCGTAGTAGATGCCGTCCTTCTCCAGCGCGGCGCGCTCGAATGCCATAACGTCCTTGGCAGCCGGCACCTGGTCGGCGCCGATCTGGTGCCAGCGCTGGTCCAGCATGGCCGCACCCAGGTACTCGGTGGTGGCGAAGCCCTGGTTGAACTTGGCCGCCGCCAGCACCTTGTCCAGCAGCGCCTGCGGCATGGCCGAACCATTCTGGTAGTGCTTGGCGTAGTTCTTCAGGATGGCCGGGTTGTCCGACCACATCTCGTTGACCTGCGAGGGGAACTCGACGAAGTCACGCGGCACCGACGTGCCCGAGAAGTACGGGTACTTCACGTTGGAGAACATGCCGTGCAGGGCATGGCCGAATTCGTGGAAGGTGGTGGTCACTTCATCCCAGGTCAGCAGGGTCGGCTGGCCGGCCGGCGGCTTGGGGATGTTGAGGTGGTTGGCGACCACCGGCTTGAAGCCGGTCAGCTTGGACTGCGACACATAGGAGTTCATCCACGCACCGCCGCGCTTGGATGCACGCGCGTACGGGTCGAAGATGAAGATCGCCAGCTGGCTGCCGTCAGCATCGAACACGTCATAGACGGTGACGTCATCGTGGTACACCGGCAGGTCGGTGCGCTGCTTGAAGGTCAGGCCGAATTCCTGGTTGGCGGCGAAGAACACGCCGTTTTCCAGCACGTTCTTCATCTCGAAGTACGGCTTGAGCTGGGATTCGTCGAAGTTGTACTTGGCCTGGCGCACTTTCTCGCTGTAGAACGCCCAGTCCCACGGCTCCAGGGCGAAGGTCTTCCTGCCGGCGGCCTTCTGTTCCTTGTCGATCATCGCCTGCAGGTCGGCGGCTTCGCGCTTGGCGTTGGCCACGGCGGCCGGGGCCAGCTTGCCCAGCATCGCGTTGACCGCTTCAGGGGTCTTGGCGGTCTGGTTGGTCAGGTTGTAGGCGGCAAAGTTCGGGAAGCCCATCAGCTTCGCTTTGTCGGCGCGCAGCTGCATGATGCGCGAGACCAGCGCGGTGTTGTCGAACTCACCGCCACGGCTGCCACGGCTGACCGAGGCTTCGTAGATCTTCTGGCGCAGCTCGCGGTTGGCCAGGTTGGTCAGCGGCGGCTGGCCGGTGGTGTTGAGCAGGGTGATCACGTACTTGCCGTCCAGGCCGCGTGCCTTGGCGGCTTCGGCGGCGGCGGCGATCTGTTCCTTGGACAAGCCGTCAAGCTGCTTGACGTCATCGACGGTGATCGCCGAAGCGTTCACTTCCGACTGCACGTTCTGGCTGAACTTCGTGCCCAGGTTGGCCAGCTCGGCGTTCATGGTCTTCAGCGTGGCCTTGTCGGCCTCGGACAGCTTGGCGCCGGCGCGCACGTAGTTGTCGTAGTACTTCTCGACCAGGCGCACGCCTTCGGCGTCCAGGCCCAGCTGGGTACGGGTGTCATACAGCGCCTGGATGCGGGCGAACAGCTTGCCGTTCAGCGCGATCGCATCGCTGTGCGCAGCGAACTTCGCCGAGTAGTCGGCCTGCAGCTTCTTGCGCGCGTCGTTGGTGTCGGCGCCGACCAGGCTGAAGAACACGGTGGTCGCGCGGTCCAGCACGTCACCGCTCTTTTCCAGGGCGATGATGGTGTTGTCGAAGGTCGGCTTGGCCTTGTTGTTGGCGATGGCCTCCACTTCCTTCAGCTGCTGCGCCATGCCGGCGTCGAAAGCCGGGGCGAAATCGCTGTCCTTGATCTTGTCGAACTGCGGGAAGTGCAGCGGCAGCGGGCTTTCGGCGAAGAACGGGTTGGCCTGCTGCGCGTTGGCAGCGGCCGGGGTGGCGGCGCTGGCCGAATAGGCGGGCAGGGCAAGGCCGAGGGTCATGGCCACGGCGAGGGCAAGGCGGGTGGTCAAGGCGGTACTCCGGTAAGGCAGACAAGTGCCCGAGGGTAACCCGCCCCGGCCAGGTGCCACTTGTGTCAAAAGGCATGGCCGCTACCACCTACCGGCGTGGCCTGCGATTACCATGGGGTTCCCCACCCGGACCGCCCGCCATGCCCAACGCCTTCGACTTCGGTTTCGTGGACCTGGACGGCCAGCCGCAGGCGCTGGCGCAGTACCAGGGGCAGCCGCTGCTGCTGGTCAACGTCGCCAGCCGCTGTGGTTTCACCCCCCAGTACACCGGTCTGGAACAGCTGTGGCAGGACTATCGCGCGCGTGGCCTGGTGGTGGTGGGCTTCCCCTGCAACCAGTTCGGCGGGCAGGAGCCGGGCGATGCGGCGCAGATCCGCCAGTTCTGTTCGCTGGATTACCCGGTCAGCTTCCCGATCTCGCAGAAGATCGAGGTCAATGGCGATGGTGCCGACCCGCTGTGGAAGTGGTTGTCGCACGAAAAGCGCGGCCTGCTCGGCATTGCCCGCATCAAGTGGAACTTCAGCAAGTTCCTGCTCGACCGCCAGGGCCAGGTGGTGGCGCGCTACGCGCCTACCACCGCACCGGAACAGCTGCGCAGCGCGATCAAAGCGCTGCTGTAACGCAAAAAAGGGGACGGAGGGGATTAAGTCGCTTGTGCACAAACGACTTAATCCCCTCCGTCCCCTTTTTTCTCACTTCTCGACGAAGGCGCGTTCGAACACGTAGTGGCCCGGCTGGCCGATACGCGGGGAGACCTGGAAGCCACGCGCATCCAGCACGGCGCGCAGGTCGGCCAGCATCTGCGGGCTGCCGCAGATCATCGCGCGATCGTTTTCCGGGTTCAGTTCCGGCAGGCCCAGGGTGCGCTGCATCTCGCCGCTTTCCATCAGCTGCGTCAGGCGGCCCTGGTTGGCGAACGGTTCGCGGGTGACGGCCGGGTAGTACAGCAGCTTGTCGCCGATCATCTCGCCGAGGAACTCATGCTCACGCAGTTCCTTCTCGAAGTAATCGCGATAGGCCAGGTCCTTTTCGTAGCGCACGCCGTGGCAGAGGATCACCTTCTCGAAGCGCTCGTAGGTTTCCGGGTCCTTGATGACCGACAGCCACGGTGCCATGCCGGTGCCGGTGCCCAGCAGGTACAGGTTCTTGCCGGGGTGCAGGTCGCTGATCAGCAGGGTGCCGGTGGGCTTCTTGCCGACCAGCACCTTGTCGCCCGGCTTGATGTGCTGCAGGCGCGAGGTCAGCGGGCCGTCCTGCACCTTGATGCTGAAGAACTCCAGATGTTCTTCCCAGTTGGCGCTGGCGATGGAATACGCACGCAGCAGCGGGCGCGCTTCGGTTTCCAGGCCGATCATCACGAACTGGCCGTTCTCGAAACGGAAGCCGCTGTCGCGGGTGAGGGTGAAACTGAAATAGGCGTCGGTCCAGTGGCGGACCTCAAGCACCGTTTCGGCGCCGAAAGCGGAAGACATGGGGGGCACATTCAGGCAATGGAGTCGTCCCGGGCATTCTACCTCAAATGAGAGGGGTTCTCATTATCCGGAACGAGAGGCGTTCTCAGGGCGGTTCAGCGGTAGCCGGCGGCCTGCAGTTCGAACAGCTCGGCATAGCGCCCGCCCTGGGCCATCAACTCGTCGTGGGTGCCGCTGGCTTCCAGCCGGCCCTCGGCCAGCACCAGGATGCGGTCGGCCATGCGCACCGAGGAAAACCGGTGCGAGATCAGCACCGCGGTGCGCCGGTCGGCCAGTTCGCGGAAACGCTGGAACACCTCGAATTCGGCGCGCGCATCGAGCGCGGCGGTCGGTTCGTCCAGAATCATCACCTGCGCGTCGCGCATCCACGCGCGGGCGATGGCGATCTTCTGCCACTGCCCGCCGGACAGGTCCACGCCCTGTTTGAAGCGGCGGCCGATCACCTGCTGGTAGCCGCCGGGCAGGGCGTCGATCACTTCTTCGGCCATGCCCCGGCGCGCGGCATCGGCGATGCGCGCCTGGTCGGCCATCGCCTCGACCTGGCCGACGCCGATGTTCTCCCCGGCGGTCAGGTTGTAGCGCACGAAATCCTGGAAGATCACGCCGAGGTTGGCGCGCAGATCGTCCAGGTCATAGTCGCGCAGGTCGCGGCCATCGAGCAGGATGCGGCCCTCGTCCGGTTCGTACAGGCGCGCCAGCAGCTTCACCAGGGTGGTCTTGCCGGCACCGTTCTCGCCCACCAGCGCCAGCACTTCGCCGGCATGCAGCTGGAAATCGAGGTGGCGCACGGCCCACTGCTCGGCATCGGGGTAGCGGAAGCCGACGTTCTCGAAAACGAAGCCCTCGCGGATCGGCCGCGGCACGGCCACCGCGTCCTGGCGCGAGTGGATTTCAGGTTCGATCTGGAAGAACGAATACAGGTCGTCCAGGTACAGCGCCTGGCTGGCCACCTGCGAAAAGCCGATCAGCAGGCCTTCCAGCAGCTGGCGCAGGCGCAGGAAGCTGCCGGCAAGGAAGGTCAGGTCGCCGATGGAGAAATCGCCGCGCACCGTGCGCCAGGCGATGTAGGCGTAGGCGGTGTAGTAGCCCAACGTGCCCAGCGCAGCCAGCACCGTTCCCCAGAACGCACGCCGCCGTGCCAGTGCCCGGTTGGCCAGGAACAACGCTGCCGAAAGACGCCGGTAGCGCTCCACCAGGAAGCGGTGCAGGTTGAAGATTTTCACTTCCTTGGCTGTTTCCACGCTGGCACCGAGCTGGCGCAGGTAGTCCAGCTGGCGGCGCTCGGGCGTCCACAGGAAGTTGAGGCTGTAGCCGGCGGCATTGAAGTGCGATTCGCCGACGAAGGCGGGCACCAGTGCCAGGGCAAGCAGCAGGATCAACCAGGGGGCGTAGACCAGCAGGCCCACGGCCAGGCTGGCCACGGTAATCGCGTCCTGTACCTGGCCGAACAGCTGGCTCATCAGGTTCATCCGGCCCATGGTCTGGCGCCGTGCGCGGTCCAGCTTGTCCTGCAGGTCCGGGTCTTCGAAGTCCTCCAGGTCCAGGGTCGCGGCGTGCTCCATCAGGCGCACGCTGGTGGCGTTGGCGAACAGCTCCGACAGCAGCGCATCGGCATAGCTGACCAGCCGGCCGAGCAGGTCCGAGGCAATGGCCAGGCCGAATTCCAGCGCCAGCAGGCCCAGCAGCGGATTCAACAGACCGCTGGACAGCGCCTCGCCCAGCGGCGGAAAACCCGCGCCGTGCTGGCTCAGGTGCAGGGCGGTATCGATGATCAGCTTGCCCACGTAGAGCATCGCGACCGGCAGCAACGCGCGGACCAGACGCAGGCCAAGGCTGGTCAGGGTCAATGCGGGGCTGGTCTGCCACACCTGGCGCAGGAACGGCGGCAGGTTGCGCATCGCCTTGAAGCGCTGGCGCAGGCTGGGTTTCTTCTCGGGGGCGGCAGGCATGCGTCCATTGTGCGCGCGTTGAGCGTGCAGAGGGGGTCAGATCCTGAGGTTTCCTCACGTTTTCATATTCGGGAGGCCATGTTTTGCTTGGCTTCTGGCGAGAGTGTGTGCAGTGCATCGAGCATGGCGACCCGTGGCTTGTCCAGCCATCTTCGCGTCAATGCTTCCCAACCAAGTCGGATCAGGCAGTACAGCCGACGTGTCGATCGATGAGGATTGAGTCGGTCGTGTGCGTGGATGGATTCAGCGGCCATGCCCGCCAGCCACAGCACGAACATCGCCAGGGCATGCAGCAACAGCAGTACTTCGATCCGCTCGCGCTTGCGCGTCAGGCTGTCCTCGAAGGCCTGGCCGTAGCGATGCGATTTCAGATCCCGGAAGCCCAGTTCAATCTGCATGCGGTGCCGGTGCAGCTCGGCACCCACCAACAGCAGCTGGCACGGGATGCCGTTCCGACAGACAGTGGGAAACTGTCGAAGGCGGGGTGGGTCAGGTCGGAGGGGCGTGAGCCGCATGGATGCGGCGACCGAGCTTACATGGACGTACTTGCAGCGTCCCCCTTGCAGCGTCCCCTGCGACCTGACCCATCCCGCCATCCCACGGAGAGCCAGCTGTTGACGTTGCCCTTGCTCCGGCCGTCGCTTCTGCGGGTGCCGGGCGCAGCCCGGCCACAAACCCCCTTTACGGCAGCGGCGGCAGCAGCCCTGCACCCAGCCGGTTCCAGGCATTGATCACCGCGATGCCCATGCTCAGGTCACTGATGCCCTTCTCATCGAAGTGCGGGTCCAATGCATCGAACGCCGCCTGCGATGGCGCGCCCTCGGTCAGCCGGGTCAGGGCCTCGGCCCAGCCCAGCGCGGCACGCTCGCGTGCATCGAAGAAGCGGCTTTCGTGCCAGGCAGGCAGGGTGTCCAGCTTGCGCGGCTCGATGCCGCCCCTGCGCAGCGCGGTGGCGTGCATGTCCATGCAGTAGCCGCAGCCGTTGAGCTGGGAGACGCGCAGGAACAGCAGTTCCATCAGCGTCGGATCGATCGAACTGTCATGCACCGCCCTGCTGGCGGCCAGCAGGCCCTTGAACGCATCGGCTGCCAGGCGGGTGTAGGGAACGCGGGGGGAGGTATGGTCGGACATCTTCAGCTCCACGACGGCCACCATGGCCGTCTTTCACTACCAGGACGCCATGGCGTCCGCGTTCGTGACACCCCTGTGCAGCTTTTCCGGATTGAGCACGCTGTACACGTTGGCGATGCGCCCTTCGACGACCTCGATGGTGGTGACCGAGTGCAGGCGCTCGCCGTCCAAGCGCAGGATGGCCGGCTCGCCGTTGACCCAGCCCAGCTGCGCGGTATGGCCCAGCCCGCGGCGTGCGATGGCCCAGAACAGGCGGCCGATGCGTTCGGCGCCCAGCAGCGGGCGCACCGCCGCAGTGACCACGCCGCCGCCATCGGACACCAGCCGCGCATTGGCCTGCAGCAGCGCCTGGATCGCCTCGCTGTCGCCGCGCTGGCTGGCGTCCATGAAGCGTGCCAGCAGCTGCCGGTGCTGGGCGGCATCGGCGTTGAAGCGCGGCCGCCCCGTCTGCAGGCGCTGCTTCGCGCGGTGCACCAGCTGGCGGCAGTTGGCTTCGCTGTGGCCGAGCAGTTCGGCGATCTGCCGGTAGTCATGCTCGAACGCCTCCTTCAGCAGGAAGGCGGCGCGCTCGCGCCGGGCTGCGCGCAGGCGGTCCAGGCCCAGCCGCGTGGTGGTGGTGACCAGCCAGGCCTCGGCATCGCGCACGCTGGCCGGATCGGCGCCGGACCAGCGCAGCCAGGCGTCCTGGACCACATCTTCGGCGTCGCTGCGGCTGCCCAGCAAGCGGTAGGCCAGCGCCATCAGGCGCGGGCGGTGGGTCTGGAAGGCGGTTTCAGTGTTCATGTCGACCAGGACGCCGGGGAGGGATGAAGCGTGACACGGACGTCGCGCAATCTTGCCGGCCAGCGGCCGGCACTACCACCCCTGAGGGCCGGGGGAGGGGGTAAAATGGGCGGATTACCCCCGCCAGCCTTGAGCAAGCGAGCAAGCCGTGACATCGATCAAGCAGGAAGACCTCATCCAGTCCATCGCCGACGCGCTGCAGTACATTTCGTACTACCACCCGGTCGACTACATCAAGAACCTCGCCGCCGCCTACGAGCGCGAGGAGTCGCCGGCCGCGAAAGAAGCGATGGCCCAGATCCTGATCAATTCGCGGATGTGCGCCGAAGGCCACCGTCCGATCTGCCAGGACACCGGCATCGTCACCGTGTTCCTGGAAATCGGCATGGACGTGCGCTGGGACGACGCCACCATGGGCGTGGAAGAGATGGCCAACGAAGGCGTGCGCCGCGCCTACCTGCACCCGGACAACAAGCTGCGCGCCTCGGTGCTGGCCGATCCGGCCGGCAAGCGCATCAACACCAGGGACAACACGCCGGGCGTGGTCAACGTCAAGGTGGTGCCGGGCAACACCGTCGATGTCATTGTCGCCGCCAAGGGCGGTGGTTCGGAAGCCAAGACCAAGTTCGCCATGCTCAACCCGTCCGACTCCATCGTCGACTGGGTGCTGAAGACCGTGCCGACCATGGGCGCCGGCTGGTGCCCGCCGGGCATGCTCGGCATCGGTATCGGCGGTACCGCTGAAAAGGCGATGCTGCTGGCCAAGGAAGCGCTGATGGAGCCGATCGACATCACCGAACTGCAGGCCCGCGGCGCATCCAACCGCATCGAGGAGCTGCGCCTGGAGCTGTATGAGAAGGTCAACGCGCTGGGCATCGGCGCGCAGGGCCTGGGTGGCCTGACCACCGTGCTGGACATCAAGATCAACGATTATCCGACCCACGCGGCCAACCTGCCGGTGGCGATGATCCCGAACTGCGCGGCCACCCGCCATGCGCATTTCACCCTGGATGGCAGCGGCCCGGTGATGCTCGACCCGCCGTCGCTGGAAGACTGGCCGAAGCTGACCTACGACGCGTCCAAGGGCACCCGCGTGGACCTGGACACGATCACCCCGGAAGACGTGACCAACTGGAAGCCGGGCCAGACCCTGCTGCTCAACGGCAAGCTGCTGACCGGCCGCGACGCCGCGCACAAGCGCATGGTCGACATGCTCAACAAGGGCGAGGCACTGCCGGTCGACCTGAAGGGGCGCTTCATCTACTACGTCGGCCCGGTCGACCCGGTGCGCGACGAAGTGGTGGGCCCGGCCGGCCCGACCACCGCCACCCGCATGGACAAGTTCACCGAACAGGTGCTGGCACAGACCGGCCTGCTGGGCATGGTCGGCAAGGCCGAGCGTGGCCCGGCCGCCATCGAGGCGATCAAGAAGCACAAGTCGGCCTACCTGATGGCCGTCGGTGGTTCGGCCTACCTGGTGTCCAAGGCGATCAAGGCGGCCAAGGTCGTCGGTTTCGCCGATCTGGGCATGGAAGCGATCTACGAGTTCACCGTGCAGGACATGCCGGTGACCGTGGCGGTGGATTCCACCGGCGAATCGGTGCACAGGACCGGCCCGCGCGAATGGCAGGCCCGCATCGGCAAGATTCCGGTGGTGGTGGAGTAATTGCCGCCGGAGGCAGGAAGATGGCGCCGCAGGGCGCCGTTTTCCGTTTGACGCCACGGATAGGTCGGGATTGCCAGGCTTCCGACCTGCGATACGCAGGCGGCGAGCAAGTGTGATCGGATCAGCAATGATGAAATGCGGCGCTCCTGCATGTCGCAGGCGCAGGCCTGCATGGACCCGTCGCCGTTGGTCAGCTGCAGCCAGAATGCCGGCAGTTGCATGGCGTCGTGCGGCGGTGGCTGATCCCTCGGGTGCATAATCGGCACTTCCCGCAACCGGAGTCGTCGCATGCGCACTACGCTGTATGGGTCTGTCAGTACCGCCTCACTGGTGGTGCACTGGCTGCTGATTGAACTGGGCATCGAGCACGAACTGGTGCTGCTGGATTTCGATACGCGCGAGCAGAAGTCGCCGGAGTATCTGGCGCTGAACCCGGCGGGCATGGTGCCGACGCTGATGATCGATGGGCAGGTGCTGACCGAAGCGGCTGCGATTGCCCTGTATCTGGCCGACCGTCATCCCGAGGCTGGGCTGCTGCCCGCGGTGGGTACGCCCGCCCGCGGCGCGGCCTATCGCTGGATGTTCTGGTGCGCCAATACCCTGCAGCCCGCCTACCGCGCGTGGTTCTACCCAAACGAGGCTGCGGGTGAGGCGAACGTGGCCGCGACCCAGGCGATGGCCCGCCAGCGTCTGGAAACGGCCTGGCAGCAGATGGCCGATCATCTGCAGACCCAAGGGCCCTATGTGCTGGGTGAGGTGCCCAGCGTGGTTGATTTCATGCTGGTGATGCTGATGCGCTGGTCGCGCAACATGCCCACACCCACCGACAGCTGGCCGGTGCTGAAGGCCTACGCGCAGCGGCTGAAAGCACGCCCGTCGTTCGCCGAGACCTACCGCCGCGAAGGGATCAGCGACTGGCGCTGATCGCCAGCGCGATGGCGGGGGTAGAGTCGACCGTTGGTCGACCATCGCGCGCAGCGCGGGATTTCTGTGGCTGGTGCAAAGAGCAGTCGACCAACGGTCGAC